>WAOZ01000102.1 GCA_015520975.1 DHVE2 group archaeon
GCGTGGTCCTCCGGGATGTCTATGTAAAGCACATCTCCCGGCTTGGCCTGTCTTCCGATGGTGATGCTATCGAGCGCCACCGCAACCTCTTCGCCCATTATCGCCTCTTCAACATTCGTATCGTCTTTACGGATGCTTTTGATCCTGCCTATCACGCGCCCGTCTTCACGGAGCACTCTCTGCCCAACACGGATTCTGCCACCCAGCACGCGAACACCCACTATCGCCGGCTTGCTCACCCTGAATATGTACTCTGGCAAAATTTTGAATTTTCCCGGGAAGGTTATCTCCTTTCTTTTCTCCGCTTCCAGTTTTCTCTTTTCAAGTTCGCACCATTCCTTGTAATCCTCAATTATCTTGTAGACAACATTGTTGCAGAAAATCTTTATCTTGCTCGCCTCTCTCTCCGCATCTGGTAAAACTCTAACATTGAACCCCAGTATCACGCGATAAAGAGGATTTGAGATCGTCTGCGCGTCCACTATGTCTCTCTTCGATATGTCCCCAATATCCGCTTTCTTTATGGGTATGTTCTCCTGTTTCAGCTCGTACGCGAGCGCTTCAAGCGAGCCGAGAGCATCCGCCTTTATTATCACCCCTTCCTCCTGCGTCTCAATGTGTATCCCTGTCTCTTTTCTCACCCGTGAAATTATCTCATCGAGGTTCTCATTGGCAACGAGCACCGGCGAGCCTGCCAGCGCGTTCTCCAGATTCGGCGCGGCGATTTTTATACCCGCAGCAGCGTGTACTTCATCCACGCTCATAAATCTGTCCCGCGGGTCTCGCATCTCGTCCAGCGGCTTTGGTTTCAGTATGGCTTTTATTTTGGTAACTATCGGTTCACCCGTGCTGCCGACGACTATGGTGTCCCCTTTTCTGAATGTGCCCGAGTACACTATGACATCTATGGTCTTTCCGAGCCCGCGTTCCTCCTTCACTTCGAGCACGGTACCCTCTCCGGGACCTTCCTCAGTTCTGAGATTCTCTTCCAAAAATTTCTGTGCCAGGCCCACGAGCACAAGCAGCAGATCCGCAATACCGACCCCCAGTTTCGCGCTCATAGGCACTATCGCCACATTTCTCGTAAAGTCGGAGATGCGGTCGTAGCGCTCGGAAGAGAATCCCAGTTCGTACATCTTCTCAACAATCTTGTAGATCTTCTCGTCGAGAGCCTGCTGAACAAATTCTTTCTGTTTCTGCACGGCAAGTATGAACGGCTGATTCTCGCAGTTTTTCCATCCGTGAATGAGGTCGATTTTGTTCGCGGCTATAACGAATGGAGTGCGATACCTCTTAAGAATGTTTATTGACTCTATCGTCTGGGGCATGAGTCCTTCGTTGATGTCGATAACGAGCACGGCTATATCCGCGAGCGCGCCCCCTCTTGCCCGAAGTGTGGTGAAAGCCTCATGCCCCGGAGTATCAATAAACAGCAATCCCGGAATCTTGAAATTCTTTTTTATCAGATTTCCGCAGATTCGGTAAATGGCATCTATGGGCACTTCAGTAGCGCCAATATGCTGGGTTATTTTCCCGGCTTCGCGCTGTGCCACGCTCGTGCCCCTGATTTTGTCAAGAAGCGTGGTTTTGCCGTGGTCCACATGTCCCAAAACACTCACTATAGGCTGTCTCATTCTCATAATACCCGTGCATGGGCGAGGTGATAATTAATCGTTTCTACGGACTATTTTGATTCTTTAGATCTGAGCTCTGAGAGAAGCTCCTTTGCGCGATCGAGACGCACCTTGCCCTCTTTAACCAGCATCTCGGCAACCGCGTCTATTTCATCCCCCACAGCGCCGGCCATAACCGCTATATTGCGCGCATGCAGGCTCATATGGCCTTTCTGGATACCTTCCGTAGCGAGGGCACGAAGCGCTGCAAAGTTCTGTGCGAGACCCACTGCGGCAAGCACCTCGGAAAACTCTCTTGCCGTTTTCACACCGAGTATCTTCCTTGCGATTTTCGCAACAGGATGCGTGCTCGTCGCACCGCCTATTACTCCAACCGCGAGCGGGAGCTCTATGGTGCCTACGAGGTTTCCTTCATCATCCATCTCGTATCGGGATAGAGATGTGTAGCCGCCGTTTATGGCAGCGTATGCGTGCGCACCTGCCTCAACCGCGCGCCAGTCATTGGCTGTGGCGATAAGCACTGCATCTATGCCGTTCATTATGCCCTTGTTGTGCGTGGCCGCGCGAAACGGGTCGATGCGTGCGAATTCGTAAGCGTAGAGTATACCTTTAACGGTTTCCTCACCTATCACATCTTTTTTCCAGACTGCACGCGCACGGGCGAGGCGATATACCGCGAGATTGCTCAAAATTCTGAGATAAACTTTTCCGCCGGTGATTTCCTCCACATAGGGCGCCAGAGCTTCCGCCATTGTGTTAACCGCATTAGCGCCCATGGCATCGCGAACATCCACCAAGAGATGAATCACAACCATGGGCCCCATGGATGAATCAAGAACGCGGACATTTATGTCCCTGCACCCACCGCCGACTTTCATCAATACAGGGTCCTGCTCGTTCGCGATTTTTATGAGCTCGTCTTTATGCTCAAGGATCTTCAGCTTCGCAAAATAAGGGTTTTTGAGATTCACAACCTGTATCTGCGAAATCATCACAGGTTCCGTGGAGGTAGTGAAAAAACCGCCACCCTCTCTTGCAAGTTTGGCGGCATGGCTTGCCGCAGCAACCACGCTCGGCTCCTCTATCGCCATGGGAATCAGATAATCCTTTCCGTTTATCAGGAAATTTGTGGCGATGCCTAGCGGCACGGAGATTTTTCCCACCACATTCTCTATCATCCTGTCAGCCAGTTCTAACTCAAGGCCTCCTTCAAGCAGTATCTTAGCCTCCTCATCGGTCAATCCTGCAAACTCCTGAACCTTTTTAAGGCGCGTTTGCACATCGAGTTTGTAGAATCCGGGTATGCGTGACGATGCAGTCATATCCCGTAATAGCGACTGCAAAATAAATATGTTTCTCTGGGTTTTGGGAATTTGGAGTGCTACAGACAAAAAAATTGTGTTTGAAATCACATACTGCAACAAATTTTAAATCACACAGTGCAATAATAGGTTATGGAACTCAGAGTTATTTACGACACGCACAGAAGAGCGTTTGAAAATATGGGTATTGACGAGGCTATGCTCATTCATTTAAAAGAGATAGGCCCTACACTGAGACTCTACGGCTGGAACCCACCCGCAGTGAGCATCGGGTATTTTCAGAGCATGGAAGAGGAGGTGGATGTGGACAATGCCCGAAAACTTGGTGTGAACCTCGTGCGCAGAATAACCGGGGGGGGCGCTGTATATCACAAATGGGAGCTCACCTATTCAATAATTCTTCCAGAAATCAAGGGTCGCATACTCGATTCTTACAAGATAATCGAGCGGGGTGTTGTTGAGGGACTGAAAACGCTGGGTTTAGAGCCGAAGATGGTGGGCATCAACGATATAGCGGTGAACGGAAAGAAAATATCCGGAAATGCGCAGACACGAAAATATGGAGGTTTACTGCAGCACGGAACAATACTTATGAATGTGGATGTCGATGAGATGTTCTCCCTGCTAAAAGTGCCCGATGAAAAACTTAGAGATAAACACATTCAGAATGTCAAGCACAGGGTGACCTCTCTGCATCATCTGGGAATCGATGTAGAGTTCGAAGAGTTACAAAAACGCATAGCGGAAGGGTTCAAATATGCGCTTAACGCAAATCTCTATGAGGAGGAACTATCTTCGGAGGTTATGGCAACGGCAAAGGATCTGGAGGTGAATAAATATGCCACACGGGAATGGAATTTCAGAAGGTAAATTCGTTCTTAAAAAAGGCAAGCTCATAAAGGTGCACGCGGTATTTGAGGATAGCACCATCAAGCGGATCAAAATCACCGGAGATTTTTTCATATATCCAGAAGAAATCATTGAAGACCTCGAAAAAGCGCTTGAGAACATACCCATCGAGAAAGCATACTCAAAAATCAGAGAATCTATGCAGAAATGCGAGTGTATTGGAATCGATCCCGACAGTCTTTACGAAGCGGTGAAAAATGCATGGATGAAAAGAAGCTGAGCTATTTCGAGCAGTACCGGGACATCATTCCGCAATTTGATAAATTTTTAGAATCCCTTAAAACTCCTCAACCGTACTGGATACGGGTAAATACACTCAAAATCAGCGAAGAAGCGCTGATAAATCGGCTTCAACGGAAAGGATTCGTTTTTGAGATATTCGGAGAGCTGAACGCGTATCGCGTTGTGGATATGCCTGTAAAGCATCCTGGCTCCACTCTGGAGCATTCACTGGGATATTACTATGTTCAGGATCTCGCGTCCATGGTGCCCGTGCTGGCGCTTCAGTCGAAAAAGGGGGATAGAGTGCTGGATATGTGTGCAGCTCCGGGGAGCAAGACCACAATGATCGCGGAGATTATGGGGAATAAAGGGTGTATAATAGCAAACGACGCAAACTACAGAAGATTGAAATCTCTCGCGGGAAACATTGAAAGACTCGGCATCACGAATGTGATTATAACGAATAGAGATGCGCGAAACGCAGATTTTGGGGTTCTGTTTGACAGGATACTCATAGACGCGCCGTGCTCCGGTGAAGGGGTGTTTCGCAAAAACCCGTGGGGATTCAGGCAAATAACTGAGAGAGAGCACAGATTCTTAGCATCAAACCAGAAAAAGATGATGAAAAACGCGGTCAGGCATCTGAAAGACAACGGCAGAATCGTGTACTCAACCTGCACATTCAGCCCGACGGAGAACGAGAGCGTGGTCAAATACGCCGTGGAGAAACTGAACATGCGCGTTGTAGATGTGGATGTACCTGTACCGCACTGCGAGGGCGTTGAGTCTTGGCGCTCCGAGGATTTCTCAGAAATCAGAAGGCATGTGATGAGAATCTACCCGCACATAGTTGATACGGGAGGTATGTTCATTGCAGTTCTCGAGAAAAGATGAGTTTCGTGAGTATTTCGTGAACAAGTTCGGCATACCACACGAGGTTATGGAAAACTACACATTCTGGCAGAGGGGAAAGAAGGTGTGGGCGTTCTGCGGTATACCCTGCACCGTGGAGGATGTGGAAATACTCGGTATAAGAGCACTGAAGATCTCCGGGGATGTAAAACCGTCCACCGTGTTTCTCAGAGTCGTGGGGAAATACGCCACCCGAAATGTTATCGATTTGAACGAAACCGATGCTATGGAATTTATGAAAGGAAAGACCATATTTGGAAATTTCGACGCTGAAAGAGGATATGTGATCGTACGCTGCAACAAAGAGGCGCTCGGTTGCGGGTTCTACACAGGTGAGGGAATAGTATCTCAGATTCCGAAAGAGTATAGGATTCAAGATTCTTGGGTGTGAATTTTGCTGAGGATGTTGTTGAACTGCGTCAAACTGCCCTTTGTAACCACATGTCTTGGTCGGAACGGACATTTATCTTCTTCCGAAGAGACAAAGATGTCGTATGTGCCTATCGTCCTCGCTATTTTCTCGATTTCCATCTTATCCATTCCTATGAGCGGGCGGTAGATGGGCAGTTCGGATGCCTTAGAGATGAGGCGCATATTGTGTAGCGTCTGCGACGCAACCTGCCCAAGCGAATCGCCGGTTATTATGCCAAGCGCGTTTTTTCTCAGTGCCAGTCTGGATGCGTAGTTCAGCATAGAGTATTTGCAAAACACACACATCCATTCCTCTTTTTTCATATTTTTCAGAGCTTTTGCGTATTTGGTGAGTATCGATGCATGCTCTACAATTACGAGTTCTATGGGCTTTGGAGAGTACTCTTCAAGAACTTTTACTATTTCTCTCACTTTTCGCTCGGTTTCTGCACTCTGCTTAAAATGCAGTACGATTAGCTCCGCACCTCTGCGCATCATCATATACGCGGCTACCGGTGAGTCGATCCCGGAAGATATGAGTGCCACGAGTTTGCCGGCTGTGCCAACTGGCAATCCACCCACGCCGTTTATCTTATCAAAGAAGACATACGCCTTTCCCTGAATTATCTCGATGCCTATCACCAACTCCGGGTTGGTTAAATCCACCTTCCATCCGAATCGCTCCACCACGAACGCGCCTATCTCCTCGTTGATCTCGAC
>WAOZ01000103.1 GCA_015520975.1 DHVE2 group archaeon
GAATAGATCAAACGCTCTTCGGTACTCATCAATATTACCTATATCCAGCCATAGACCCGAAAATGGATATCCATAAACTTCATTATTTTTAACAAGCCAAGAGATGAAATATCCCGGACTGTCGGGATTATTCTTATTTTCAAGATAATTTTTAATTAAATTCACTGTTCCCTTAGGAAAAACATAACATGCTGTGCTGACCAGTGTGCTCTCGGGATACTCGGGTTTCTCTATGAGATCAACTATTCTGTTGTCAGAATCAATTGTAACAACCCCATACCTTTTCGCTTTATTGCGAGATTGGACATCATACACAGCTATGCAGGGAGCTTTTTTCTGAGTGAAAAATGATACAAATTCTGCCAGTGAAAAATCAAAGTAGTTATCTCCAGCCACCACTAGGTAGTCATCATCTCCAAATCGCTCCATGGCATATTTCATACCCGCTATGGCTCCAAATTTTTCTTCTTCACGGGTTGTTGGCTCTATAAGAAGCTCTATATTTTCCCCTGCTCTACATTTTAGCCAGTATTTGAATTGCGATTCATAATAGCTGTTCGTTGAAACAATAATTGTATCCACATTAGGGACTTCTTTTACATTGTCCAAAATCCAATCAAGGATGGGTCTTCCACCTATCGGCAACAAGGGTTTGGCTATGAAATCCGTGATAGGTGCTAATCTGCGTGCAAATCCACCAGCAAGTATCAAAGCTTTCATAGAAAACCTATATATAGTGGCAGGTATAAATATTTCTCAAATTTAGACTCGTGATTCTCCATAAAGAAAATTTGGAGCATAAACTTTATATCCTATTGATATTTATAACTACAATAGAACCTCAAACGGAGGAATGTGGTATGAAAAAAAATGGGGAATTTTTAAATCGCAGAGAGCGTGGATTTGTAAACGGGCAGGCCGGGAGGGTGAATGGTTTAACCAATGGCAACGGTAAAATTAACGGCACTGGTATGATAAACGGACTTACGAACGGTAACGGCAAAACAAACGGGCTTGTAAACGGCAACGGTACCAATGGTAAACCACCATCATCCCAGAATGGAAAAATAAGAATAATAAAACTCGCAGCCTTTGGAATTTTCCTGATGATGATCTTCGGTGTTGTGGCCGTATCAACCAATCTTATGATGAAGAATGTTGATTGGAGTATGGTCAAAAAATACACCGATGAATCTGGTGATGTGACTTATGCAGGCGTTGATATAACAGAATATGCATTTCATATGCAGGGTGGTATATTCTGCTTCTATCTCAAATTTGCAGGTAATTTTATAAGTCCTGATAATACGAACTCATACGCTGTCATATTCATAGATAACGATTCTAATCCCAGCACGGGCTATAATGCGGGAGACGGCATCGGTGCAGATTACATCGTATTAATACGAAGTGTAAATAACACAGTTTTCGCCACATTTAAGAAGTTTGCTGGTGCAACAAACGAATCTTGGAAATGGGACACAGTAGGCGGTGTTGCTCTCACTCAAACATCAAATGTTGTGTCAGGTATGCTTACAGAGCCCATAAATTCAAACGCAAAATTCAAGGTTATCGCCGAAAGAGGATATGTGATAGATAAAACACCCGTTGTGGGAATTGAGAGAAGCGCATTGCTTGTAACACAGACTCCTCTGTCCAACAACACGCTTAAAATTGTGCTTAAGCCCCTGTACGGTGGAGTAAGAGTTAACAGCATTTCGTTTTCCGTGGAGCCTTCCGCAGTAACCCTCACAGGTCCCGTTAGCGGAACCACGCTTTCAATCGGAGAGGATATTGTGTCAGAAAAGACATATTACATTGGCATTAACACCGCAAATGTCAACAACACCACGGTCAAAGTGCATATTAACGGTGTTAGTGTGGAGAATGATGTGCCCGTGACCGTATGGGGCAAAGGATTTGTGAAATATGTGGGTACCCCATCAACCATTATTATCGATGGCGCATTTGAAGACTGGGACTATATGATCAAAGAAAACAAAGTGTACCTATACACGGACAGCACCGATGATGTAGAGGACAAAAATATAAACATATATCAGGATGGCTACTACAACGGCTCTTCATCAGAATTCTTCTACATCAGTGTTCTTGGGACGATGCTCAACGGCAATATCGCACCCTTAGAAACGAAGCAGAGCGTACCCGCGCCTGTGGAGATTACAAGAAAACCCTATGATTATGCAAGAATCGTGATACACACGACCACCGGAGAGACTCATGTGATAGAAATATACGGCGTTAACGGTCATGTTAAAAAGATATTGATGGACGGTGTCGAAACAACAAGCGTGAAAGCCGTTGCAGGAAAAGATGGGCTTTATGGCGCACTGGAGATAGAGCTTATGAAGAATATGTCAATTGAAAGCTACTCCGTGGAAATGACAGACTGGAACGGACTCGTGGATATCGCGGGACCGCATGTACCCAGCGAAGCATCCAAAGGTTCTTCAGGCATCACACCGCTACCTGAGTTCCACGAGTACGCATTAATACCTCTGATAGCAATAGTGGCTTTATTTGTAATTAGACGCAGACGCCATTAACTCTCTTTTTTTTCTTAAAATATTGTTCACTATTTCTTCGGCAACACCGATATAATTCTCAGGATCCAGAAGGTCATCAATGACATCTTTCAAGATATGCCCCACATCGCTGTCGTTAATGAGATTTTCTCTGAATCGCCCTTTCATCATACTGATCTGCCTTACTTTTTCATGCGCATCCTGCCGGCTCCAGCCTTTTTCAACGAGATACATAATCACAGCCTCTGCCATGATTTCCTCGTGCTTTTCTATGTTCTCGCGCATTTTTTCGGTATTAACCACCAAATTCTCAAAAACATCGGCCATTTTATTCATAATATCATCTATGAGAACGCATACATGCGGAATAACTATCCTTTCTGCAGAGGAGTTTGTGAGGTCTCTCTCATGCCATAGAATCGCGCTTTCGAAAGATGGTATAACAAACCCGCGAATTATTCTCGCTAATCCGCATATATTCTCACTTTTTATCGGGTTTCGCTTATGCGCCATTGTGCTCGAACCAACCTGTTTCTTTTCATCGAAATATTCCTGCACTTCGTTTATCTCGCTTCTCTGTAAATTCCTTATCTCCGTAGCGAACTTTTCAAGCGATGTGGCCAGATTCGCTATAAAACAGACGAACTCTACATATCTATCCCGACCAACAACCTGAGTGGGTGCTTCTTCCGCAGATAACCCCAGATAATCCATACAGCGTTTCTGGATTTTGAGAGCATCTGGGCCAAGTGCTGCACCAGTACCGACGGCGCCGAGCATTTTTCCAACCAAAACCCTTTTTTTGATTTCCAGCAATCTTTCGTGATGTCTCAGAACTTCAGCGAGAAAAACTGCCATTTTCAACCCAAAGGTTACAGGTACTGCTGCCTGTCCATGCGTTCTTCCGAGCATTATTGCTTTTTTGTATTTGGATGCCAATTTCTCTAAAGAATTTTCGAGACGGATAAAATCTTTCTCAAGTATATCGATAAAATCTTTCATCTGCAATGCAGTCGCAGTATCAATAATATCGTTGCTCGTAGCACCGAGATGAATGTATTTTCCGCACTCACCGCAATTTTCCGATAGTGCTTTAACCAGAGCCATTACATCATGCTTTATCATAGCCTCAATTTCTTTGACTCTTTCTGGTTTCACCTTTTCAATGGCGTCTCTTACGATCTCCACGCATTCATTTGGCACATTACCGAATTCGGCATGAGCCTTTATCAGGGCATATTCAACATCCAGCATATACCTCAATTTAGAAGTCTCTGAGAATATACTTTTAACCTCATCCCTCCCGTACCGATAATCCAGTGGACACACATTCATACTCAGCGCATGGCCACGCCATTAATTAATATTTACGAATCGCAACATTTATTTAGGTAGTAAGTAATATCATTTTTCAGGGTGAGAATATGCCTAAGAAACAAAAAAAGAGTGTTAAACCTGTTAAAACCTCAGCACCTGCTGCAAAGAAGAAAGAGAGTAATATTCAGCTTTTCGAGCAGGATCATGAAAAAAAGGTGGCCTATGAAGAATTGAGAGCAAAAACCACCGTGGAGGCGGAGCGTGAAAAAGAGGCGCTTACCAAAATAAAAGAAGCAACTAAATTGCGAAAGAAGGCTGCGGACCTTAAAAAGAAGGCTGCGGATTATCAGAGA
>WAOZ01000104.1 GCA_015520975.1 DHVE2 group archaeon
CTGTTTATAAGGTAATCTGCAAGCCAGAACAAGATTTCTTTCATACTTTCATCCCGCACTTCAAGCTCGTTAAGCGCCGCCACGCCATCCTTCACGAGTTTTTCCGCGAGAGCTTTTGTGTAATCAAGCGCTCCCGTTTTCATTACAATATCTCTCACAACGTTAAGCTGTTCCATAGTAACGGCAGGGTTTCCAAGAGCTTCAAGTATTGTTCTCTTCTCCTCTTCCGTAACTTTTTCCAGAGCTTTAAGTATGAGCAAAGTTTTCTTTCCTTCCGCGAGGTCGCTGGTAACTGGCTTGCCCAATTTTTTCTCATCGCCGAAGAGCCCGAGAATATCATCCTGAAGCTGAAACGCCACACCCACAGGTACCGCGTATTTTTCCAAACCTTCTCCAGATGCTCCCGCGAGTATCGCACCGAGTTTAAGAGGTCCTTCGATTGTGTATTTAGCAGTTTTGTATGTGTGAAGCAGCAGCAAATCATCCTCACTGAAATCATTTAGTTCACTTGAGTAGACATCTATTATCTGTCCATACCCTGTATATTCAATTATTTCGTTGAGTTTCTGTAGCGCACGAAGTTTCAGAGGCTCCGGGAATGGTGAGGATACAAATATCTCATATGCATACACATTTGCCAAATCGCCCGCTATTATCGCCATATTCTCCCCAAATCGTCTGGGATTGCCCCCAAAGCCATTTTTAAGGTGCTTATCCTCATAAATCAGATGCACTGTTTTTTTACCACGCCTTAATTCGCTTTCATCCATTATATCATCGTGTATCAAAAAATAGCTCTGGATGAGTTCCAGTGAAGATGCAGCGCGAATAATGGCACGCTCATCAGTGCCTCCATACATCTTATATCCCACAACCATAAGAATTGCACGGATTCGTTTACCGCCGCGAAGAGTGTATTCCTGTATTACATCGCATATTTCCCTGGAAGTCCAGTGCTGAAGCTTCGCTTTTTTATCCTCAAAAAAGCGCTGTAATTCGGCCTCAATTTCCTTTTTATAGTATGCCATAAATTCCTTTGGATCCATAACAAGCACCAAAGGTAAATAGAAAAGAGATAATTAAAACTCACGCTTCCAACAATTTCAAAGATTCGCACGTCTGGATGGCCTCGCCTTTTCAGCGCCGATACCCTTGTTTCTAAGCCCGCGACCTTTCTTACCCGCAGATGTCAGCCCGCGGAATGCACGGCCCTTGTGCTTCGGGCTGCATATCCAGTTTATCTTTGGATCGTTCATTATAGCAGGATGATGCGGATCTACAAGTATCACTTCATAGTAATGATAAAGACCGTCCTCTCCCACATAGTATGAATTAAGCACCTCCATATTCGGATACTTCCTGGCTACACGCTCCTCGGCAATTCTCTGCGTGCTTTTTCTCATAGGTATTCGCTTTAGTCCGCGTCGTTTAGGTCTGCGACCGCCTTTGATCCTTCTGCGCTGAAGATTACCTCGGCGCACCCTTGCACGAACAACTATATAACCCTGCTTTGCTCGATATCCAAGCTCCCTCGCTCTATCAATCCTAGTAGGTCTCTCAACTCTCACAATGGCACCTTCTCTGCGCCATTTTATCATTCGCTCCCACTGAATATCGCGTATGTAGGTGTCATACTGCTCTTTCCACGCGTTTTTCACATATCCATACATATTCACGGCTCTTCGTTTGGGCAACTTATACATTTCTAACTACCTCCGGGGGATTCTCCTTGTAGAGAACATCTCCCCTTGCGCACCAAATATGTGTTTAGTATAAATAATCTTCGATACGGAGTATTTTTAGACAACATTTTTATAATATGGACTCCTAGGATTAAATGGAGCAGATGATAGTATACATAGCATTAATAACGATTGGTGTTTTCGTCCCTCTCGCCATATATACCGCGATTAAGGGACAGCGCACAGCACTGAGAAAATATTTCATTGCTATGTGCGCATCGATAATAGGAATATCCATTGGAAAAATTGTGCTCTATATCACGCCGTATATGAATGAAGGTGCGCTAATCAGTATGATCTGTGTCGTATCTCTCGTGCATTACACATACTTCCTTTCATCAGAGGTTTCTGAAAAGCTCAAAAAATTCAGGAATGTTCTTAATCTTTTATCCGCAGCAGTGATTGGCATAATAGTCCTGGAGTACGCTAGGTTCAGAGATCTGACCTATGTATGGGGTCTTGTACTTGGATATCTCACAGTTATAACATTTTTTTCCTCTCTGGGGCTTTTCCTGAGGCATCGGAGAGCCATCAAAGCAGAAAAGTACAGAACAGGCACAATATTCCTGGGAATTGTCATTCCTTACATATACATACTGTTCGCAACCGTGATACCGAGATTGACGCATATTTACGAAGAATTCACCCCTTATCCCGCGCTGATGCTGGGAGGGATATTCATAGCCTATGGTATAACCAGATTCAGGCTTTTTATGGTTGAAATCATACCCGAAACGCACGCTGGACAGAGGAGCGTTAACTTTGAACCCGTAAAAGGCAGACTCTATATACTGAAAGGCTCTGAAAAAAGCACATATTCATTCTTTAGGGGAGTTGTGGCCGGAAAAAAAGGGCTAATTCTTACAATAAAATACCCACGATATATTCAAAAAAAGTATAGGTTTCAGAAAACGCCTATGATCTGGTTGACCAATTTGGAAGGGAAATATCCTGCATCATTCAGAGCGGATAGATTGGATTTTGAGATAAGTTATGCCATCATAAAGTTCATAAAAGAAGGAGGTGAAACGGTTTTTATTGACGGCATAGAATATCTTAGCGAAACTGTCGGGAAAAAACAGACCTATGAATTCCTGAAAATGATATACGATCTGACTATTGAAACCTCGGTATTCATCCGATTGCGCGGAGATAGCGGTATGGAAGAGTTTGTATCTCTTGCAGAGGAAGTCATTGACTTCAAAGATGGAAATAAATGCGCGTATCTGCTTGATCAAAGGGATTTCTATAAAAAACTGCGTTCAGAAAAGGAGATATCTTATTTCATAACAAAAATAAACCCTGCAAAGATTGAGAAAGAGAAAAGTACCAGTGTGAATACGATATGGATCTCCAACATTGCAGGAGTGCCTGTAGAGAAGATAGATTTAATAGTACCAGAAATAATAAAAAGAAAAAAATCACGGGACATTTTTCTGGAAGGACTGGAGTATTACTCGCTTGTGAAAAGCAAAAGAGATATGATCCAATTTATAAAAAATCTTGATGATATAGCGGCCACGAAGGGTGGAAACCTCTATATACTGAAATTTACCAATGATGATCTGATAAACCCCCTTGTCTACACCGTTTCATGCTGATTTTTTAACTGTTTTATTTTTCTACGCCGCTTTTTGCTATTTCAATTCTCTCTAAATCTTTTTCATCAGCACCCCCACTCCTGCCTGGCCTTGATTCGTGCCCAGTAAGCATAAAGCTCATTTCCTATATTCGTGCTCACCCAGAATCTATTTTGCTTGAAGATGAACTGATCGGGTATGCAATACCGAACATAATACGCTTCTTCCCATTTCCCAAATATCTTTTCGCGTTAATATTTCACGGTCACTATATACTCCCAAGGTATTTTCACCCTTTTGTCAAACAAGTTTATCAT
>WAOZ01000105.1 GCA_015520975.1 DHVE2 group archaeon
TTTTACATATCCTCAACTATTCCCTCAAAGAACATAGTCAGTTTGTTCGATCTTCTGGGTGTTGATTCAAGCCGTATATTCTTCGTTGATACCATTTCGCATCTGATGATGGGCTCCACACAGATTTCGGATAAGTTTCTCTACATAGAGAGCCCAACAATGCTGGAGAACATCATGCTGAAAGTTGAGTATCTGCTCCGCAAGTACAACGACAAGAAAGCGGTGGTTATACTGGATTCCGTGAACTCTATGGCCATTCACAACGATCTGAAAATACTTTCGGAGTTTCTGCACATATTCGTGACATCACTGCGTTCGTGGGATGCATATATGGTGATACTGGCAATGAAAGAGCAGAACACACCGGAAATAGAGAGCATGCTGAACTTAGTTTGCGACGAAATAATAGATCCGAGCGAGGAGGTGAGCGAATGAGCGCTGAGATACAAACAACCACGATAGGTCTGGAACACTTAGATAAAGCACTTATGAACGGCATTCCGCGAGGTTACACCATTCTGCTTTCGGGCTCGCCGGGCTCTGGCACCGAGCTATTCGCTAAGCAGTTTGCCGCTGCGGGTGTGGGCAGGGAGAATGTTATTTATTTCACCACGACGGAAAGAGATGAGGATATAATCGCCACGATGAAAAGTTTCGGGTGGCCCACGGATATTAAGATAGTGAATATAGGAACCGAATACTATCACAAAGTCCTCGAAAAGGAACTGCTTGTGAGCAAGTACCGTGAGGAGGGCATACCAATCAATGAAATCTTCACTCCTGCACGGAAGAAAAAAGAACGTGAGATTAACTTTCTAACAAAGGTGACATACGAGGTATCGCGTCTCAAACCGCCGTTCAGAATAGTGGTCGATTCTCTTGATTTCTTCCTGAATCAGTACGAGAGACCAAAGGTTATCTCTTCCCTGAGAACAATCAAAGCCCACACGCAGTATTACGGCGGTGTGGCGTTGCTGACAATGCTCACAAATGTTTATGACACTGCAACGCAGAGCGGCATAGAGGAAATAGTCGATATCATCCTGGAACTTGAGATGCTTAGAACTCCCAAGGGGTTTGTCAAATATCTTCTGATAAAGAAGGTAAGAAACCATCCTGAAAAAACTGGAATATTCAGGTACGATGTCACGGATAAAGGATTCACCATAATAAAGTGAAGATGAGACGGGAAGGTATTGCAGAACTGCCGCTTCATACGGGACACGCGCCAAGATGGTTATTTGAAAGAATGGTAAAGCTTTCAGGGGAAATAATAAAGATAATATCTTTAGAGTATGGCACGGAGGAGGTGCTGAAAAGATTCTCAGATCCGTACTGGTTTCAGGCATTTTCGTGCGTCATAGGTTTCGACTGGCACTCTTCGGGAACCACAACAGTCACCATGGGCGCGGTAAAATCCGCGCTCAAGCCTGAGGACGGAATCGTTGTTGTCGGCGGAAAAGGAACGGTGTCAAAGAACACGCCGAAAGAGATAGAAAAGGTGGGTGAGATTTTCTCGCTCTCGGATTATAAAATAGACAAACTTAAATACGCAAGTAAAATGGCCGCCAAGGTGGATAACGCCGTTTTGCAGGATGGATACTCGCTGTATCATCATACAATGATAATAGACGAGAAAGGAAACTGGGCCGTTATCCAGCAGGGAATAAACGAAAAAGCGAAATATGCAAGGAGATACCACTGGCTATGCGGAATCAAAAATTTTGTGAACGAACCTCGCAGCGGGATTATATCGGATAGCGTTGAAAAGAGGGTTCTTGATATGAGCGCGTTTGAAAGCGAAGAGGCCAGAAAAGCTTCTTTGGACATTGCAAAAGAGGGACCACAAAAGATAAAAAATATAATTGTCGAACTGAAAAATGTTAATCAGAGAACGCTGGATCATTTTGCAGGCACAAAGGTGCTCTACATGCCCTGGCGAATAAACTGGAATGCGCTTTTCAAAATTTACGAGTTTCAGCCAGAAAATTACGAGCAGCTTGTAGGCATTCAGGGTGTTGGTCCCGGCACCGTGCGCGCTCTGGCATATATCTCTGAAATAATATACGGGGCAGAGCCGTCGTGGAAAGATCCCGTGAAATACTCATTCGCTGTGGGAGGAAAAGATGGCGTTCCCAAGCCTGTGGACAGAGAGGTATACGATAAAAGCATAGAAATACTGCAGTTGAGTATAGAGGAAGCGCAGATAGGTGAAAAGGAGAAATTAAGAATGCTTAAAAAACTCAGAAGATTTGTTCCCCCATAAATCAAAGTGCACAATCTCTTCGATATTCCGCAACTCTCGTTTATCCGCTTTTCCCCGAGGTTTTCCAACGGTTATTATTGCCACCGGTCTCACTTCGGATGGCAGATTCAAACAATCTTTAACAGCCTGCTCGGAAAATGCACCGACCCAGCAAGTTCCATAACCCATGGCGTAGAACGCAAGGAGCATGTTCTGTATAGCCGCGGCGGTATCCTGAATCGCGTATAAATTGGTGCCTCTTATACCGTAATACGCTGAACGCATAACATCCGCGCAAACCACAATAACCACCGGAGCACTGAGAATCTGACTCTGAGAGAACGCTGCACTGTAGAGTTTCTTTTTGATTTCTGCGTCTCTAACGATGATGAACTCCCACGGTTGGAAATTACCCGCAGATGGTGCGTGCCTTGCAGCATCGATGGCCTTGTAAATCACCGATTCAGGTATTTCATCGTTTTCGTAATCCCGTATGCTCCTCCGTCCAAAAATCGCGTCGAATACATCCATAGGGCATGATATTGATTCGTGAAATATATAAATTGTTTTTTACACAGTAAATTCAAACATATTTGACCATTCTGCAACACGTGTGTAGTTCCGAAAAAATTTCCCACCCATCTAAAATCGCAGAATTGGATGAAACTCAACAAAAAGAAAGTAAGATACATAGTGAGATGGAAAGAGAGAGGGAAGAGTAGCAGGGAGATGGCGAGAGAGTTGAAAATAAGCAAGAGAAGAGTAAACCAGATATGGAAAGAATACAGGGAGAGAGGAGAAATCCCGGAGATAGGGAGGAATGTAGGGAGGACGAGGAAGATGATAACGGAAGAAGAGCAGAGAATAGTAAAAGAAGCGAAAGCGAGATACAAATTAGGAGCGAGGATGTTAGAAGGTTTAATTGAAAGGGATTATGGGACACACATACCACACAATAGGATACACAGAATACTTCTTGAAGAAGGGTTGGCAAAGGAGGAGAAAAATAAGAAGAAGAGGAGGAAATGGATAAGATATGAGAGAGAACACAGTTTGGAAGCGATACATATGGACTGGCACGAGCGAGAAAATGGTGAGAAAACATGCATAATAGAAGATGATGCATCCCGAGCCATACTTGGAGGGGGTGAGTTTAAGCACGCATCCGAGAAAAACAGTATTGCTGTTTTCAAAAGAATGATGGATGAGTATGAAAAGATAGGAAGAGTAATGATGTTGATAATAGACAACGGTAGCGAGTTTGGAGCACATAGAAAGGATGAGAAAGGAAATTGGAACAGTGAATTCAAAAGAGTGGTGGAAAGTTACGGGATAAAAATAGTAACCAGTCGTGTTAATCATCCTCAGACCAATGGAAAATTAGAGAGATTCTGGTTAGAATACGATAGACATCGCTGGCGCTTTGATTCCATAGATGAGTTCATCTCCTGGTACAACCATCGTATTCATGGCTCTCTCTATCTTCAAATCGGCGAGAACCCATCTGAGGCTTTTTTAAGAAAAGCGTCTCTTGAATCTCTCTTAGGCCTGTTTTTCTCAATCTCCCAAAACAATAACTTCAGGGGTGAGAACCATGCCTTTAAATAGGCGAGAAAAAATATCCGTACTCTACAACTTACCCGTAAGAGGATGTCAAGTTAATCATCACTTAATAAAAAATTGTAGATAGAAGCGAAAGCATAGACATATGAGAGAACGGAATGGATAGAGGAATTGTGAGGCCATCTACGATAGAATCTTTTAATTCTGTGTTTCAGGATACTGAACCATGCTCAATAGGATTTCTCTTACCGAATGTTATATGTTGCCAGGGCAAGCCGAGTCTCTGCAAAGCCCAGGGATACCACGGTCCGCCGTCCACATACACTTTTGGTTTGTTTGCGCAGGATTTAAGCACTTTCTTTAGAAATAAAAGAGCGTCCAGAGATGAGCGAGATGATGTTAAATGCACGGCGAGTATCTCGCGAGTGTGAATATTAATGGCTGCCCATAAATAATGCCATTTTTTCCTCAGTTTTATTTTTGTTTCATCAATAGCAATCTCAGATCTTTCTTCTCTATGTTGAACAGTTTTCCTGCTCTGTGATAC
>WAOZ01000106.1 GCA_015520975.1 DHVE2 group archaeon
CAAGGGTCTCCACCGCACTGAAACGGGCGGGTTATGAGGATCCTCTTAACAGAGTATGGGAAATATACGAACTTTTCTTCGACAGAGTTGAGGATGCATATTATACTAAAATAAAAACCACGGTGGCATCCCGGCATCTGAGACGCAGACTTGCGCGCATAGTGAATGAGGTGCTGCAAAGCCTGAACATACTTTATCCCGATGGATGGAAATATGAATGGTACCTCAAAAGAATGGAATGGTACGATATCGATGAAAACAAAGCATACAAAATTTTTATGGAGCTTTACGAAAAGCGGGGTAGATACGGTGTCCGTGGCAGTTCAGGTATAAACACAGATATAAAAATAATTAAAGAGGTGGCGCCGGGTATTTACAAGGCAACTGGTTTTCTGAAGGAAAAAGAATCATGATAGTCTATTTTGCAAGCGTGAAAAGTTTGTGATCTCCGCTTACATCAAATAATCCAAGCCTTGCACCGGCATCCAGCCATGCATGGGCGTAGTATATGGCACCGTATGCCAGCACAAGCTCTCCCTTTGTACGGAAATATTCTGCATCTTTTATGTAATTTTCTGCCATCTCCAGAAAATCCTTCGCTATCGGGAACAGATGAGATTCCTCTGGCACCGCTATTTTTACCTTTTCAAATGCTTTTTTGGTGATGGAAAAATAATGCTCCAGAATATCATCTGTGACGGTGTTATTCATTCACACCACTCTCACACTTTCGCCGCCGTGTTTCGTTTCTCGCGGTCTTATCTCCACGAACAGGGGCATAGAAATGTTGCCACCGGTGACCAGAGCCACGCCTACGGGCAGTCGCTGAATCTCTTCCAGAGATCCCTTTGTGAGTCCTTCCACAGAATTGCCGATCGCCTTCAAATCGTTTGGATTTGTGACCCTAAGAATTATCTGGGTGTTGCACTGTGAGAGTATGTTTTTATCCACTTTCGCGGGTCTCTGAGATATGATGCACAGCCCGAGCCCGAATTTTCTCCCCTCGGAGGCTATTGTTCTCAAAATCTTCGTAGCGGAGGATTTCCCCTGCTGAGGTGCGTAGTTGTGTGCCTCCTCCACCACGAGCATGAGCGGTGGGATCTTGTTTCTCTTTCTTAGTTCAAATAACGCTATTGATAACCGCTGAACCACGAGTTCCTGTATATCCGGCGGCACACCACGAAGATTTATGATGGAGAGTTTCCCTTTTTCCACGATCTCGTCTATCCGCGTGCCCTTTCGAGCGAATATGCCCATATCGGCGAGATATTCCAGTTGCGATATAAGCGGAGCAAGAGCTGGAGAATCCTCGCTTTCCAGAACCCTTATCATATCTCTAACTGTGAAAAATTGTTTGGATGTTCTGAGTAAATCCATAGCTTTTCTAAGCGGAATGAGATATTGCCGAGCATCAAGGTTCATAAGGCTGATCAGTTCCCTCGGTGTGAGCGATGCAAGGGTGAATTTAAGCGGTTTCGCTTTGTTCAGTTCCGTATCAGGGCTGAAAATTTTGATTTTGGAAGCATAGCCTCTGGGCTTCACGCCGAATTCTTCGTGCGCTTTAGTTTTTTTGGCCGGCGTTTTGAGGGATGGGTATTCGCCGTGAGGATCTATCACCACAGCGGTAACATCGTGTTTGAGGAGTTCTTCAAGCAGCACGCCTGTTAAATAGCTCTTACCCGCTCCCGTTTTAGCCAGAACGCTCACATGCTTCTGAACAAGGATGTTTATGTCTATGTAAATGGGTATGCGTCTGTACCTGAACAGACGCCCGATATACGCACCCGTACTGCGTATATCCTCGATGCCTATAACTTTCTTTATGAAATCTTCCTCGGCGCGGTAAACGATGCTTCCAACGCTGAACGGGGTGCGAGGATACTGGAGAAGCCCTTTCTCGTCCCTGTATCCAATCACGATTATTTTTGCGGATACCTTCTCTTCCACATCAACATCGTGACCTTTGAGCAGCGCCTGCGCCTTGTCAAGGGTGAGATTGGTTTTTCTTTTTATCTCATCTACCCTTCCCAAAACCCAGCCGGCTCTTTCGTGATAAACTTGCACATAGTCCCCCTGTTCAAGTGCACCGACAACGGTGCAGGTAAATTCTGTGGTGCCTATATCCCCGTATATTATACCGACCTTGCCCAGATCTCTGGCGGGTGTGTGGATACTTTCGCCCATAGAAACAGATTCATCAGCGACTTCCATATCCAACTACCTCATGCGAACATCCTTTCAGAAGGCATCTCACGGCGTATCTCATCAGCGTGCAGGAATTTTCTGATGGCGCGATCGAAATCCTCCTGCGTAACGAAGTCGCGCTCCTCTCTTATGGCGAACATACCCGCTTCCATACATATTACTTTGAGATCCGCTCCGCTGAAGCCCTCTGTTTTCTTCGCAATTCTCTCAAGATCCACATCTTTCAGATTCATTTTTCTCGTATGAATCTTGAGTATTTCAACCCTTGCGTTCATATCTGGATAAGGCACAAGGATAATTCTGTCAAAGCGTCCCGGACGAAGAAGCGCCTCATCTAGAATGTCAGGACGATTGGTGGCCGCGATGATTTTCACATTATCAAGGGGATTGAATCCGTCGAGCTCTGCTAAAAGCTGCATAAGTGTGCGCTGCACCTCTCTATCTCCCGAGGTAGCAATATCCAGCCTCCGCGCACCGATGGAGTCTATCTCATCTATGAAAACGATGCTCGGTGCTTTTTTCCTTGCCAAATCGAACAGGTCTCTTACGAGTTTAGCGCCTTCTCCTATGAACTTGCGCACCAACTCGCTACCCACCACGCGGATAAATGTGGCGTTTGTTTGATTTGCGACAGCCTTGGCGAGCAAGGTCTTCCCGGTACCTGGGGGACCCGCAAGAAGCACGCCCTTGGGCGGTTCTATACCCACCTTTTTGTACAGTTCTGGACGGAGAAGCGGAAGCTCCACAGCCTCCCTTATTTCGCGAATCTGTTTCTCGAGACCGCCGATGTCATCGTATGTCACATTTGGTTTCTCTATAACTTCCGCCGCAGATATCGCGGGATCGTAAGATTGTGGGATTATATGCACGATGGCGAAACTCTGTTTATTCAACGCCACCTTCATTCCCGGCCTCAGTTTTTCACGGGGCACATAGGTGGACATACTCACTATGAACGACGGACCCGCACTGCTGCGAACAACAATCCTGTTTTTGTCCAGTATATCTTCCACTGTGCCCACCAGCAGCGGCGGAGCCTTCATTTTATTTATTTCCTTTCGCAGCCTATCAATTTCGGATTGCAATCTTCTTAGTTCCGACTCAAGATATCTCTTTTCGTCTTCAAGTATCCTTATCTGCCGAAGCAATTCGTCTTTATCATAATCATAGGCAAACAGTTTTTCTTCTACCGCGTCCTTAGCCATTACACAACACCTGCAATTTATGTATGGGTTTTTTGTATTTTAATTTTGTGAGGCTGAAAAATTCTTGGAGAGGAGGAAGGTGCGATATTTTAAATAGGGTTAATGGTATTCGGCGCTATGCCTGTGATTCTGCTTGTGGGTATGCCCGGAGCGGGAAAGGAGGAGTTTGTTCGCGTGGCATTAAAAAGGGGATATGCGGTTATAAGAATGGGTGATGTGGTTCGCGAATATGTTCAGAGTATGGGCTTTCCGCTTGAGAATAAGATTGTGGGAAAAATAGCGGGTGAAGAGCGAGATAAGTACGGAGTTGGTATCTGGGCCCGAAGAACCGTTGAGAAAATAAGGCGTCAAAAAGCGCAGAATGTGGTGATAGACGGAATTCGATGTATGGAGGAAGTGGATATATACAGAGAGGAATTTGGAGAGAATGTGCATCTTGTGGGTATATTTGCGCCACGCCGCATCAGATTTGAGAGGATATTGAAGCGCGCCAGACCCGATGATGTTCGCACATGGGAAGAGTTTGTTGCGCGTGAGGAAAGGGAACTCTCGTGGGGTCTCGGAAAGGTGTTTGCTCTGAGTGACCACATGCTTCTTAATATTAGAACTCTCGAAGAATACTGGGCTGAGGTGGAATCATTTCTCGCTGACCTTGAAAAAACATAATGTCTCATCGGTAAATTTTTTTATCAGGGTATCTCCCAATTTTATTGTTTTGATTTTGCTGTTTGGCGGGGCTATGAAAGGAAACTCACCCCAGATATACAGAACTCTGCTCTCTGAGACATTTTTTTCATCGAGCGGTATTTCCTGAAATTTTTCACATGAGCTGAGAGAATAGGTATCTCCTTGAAACACGAGGTACCAGTTATTATGAGAGTAAAAATATCTCTCCTCGCCATCATCAGTAACGATAATGCCGTAGTAATCCATTTTTTTAAACCACACCCAGCCTTTTTCAGCATTCACCCTCAGGAATTTTTTTCGCGCTTGATCAACAATAAGCAACGAGCCGCAGTACGGACAGGTGAGCATTTTTGCAAATCTCTTATCACCAAGTTCGGCGTAGCAGGTTGGACACTGCCACGGTTTTCTCAATACCGCACCCCCATTATTTTCTCGGCCATTCTCACGCTTCTGACATGCTCTTTCACATCGTGCACTCTCAAAATCGCGGCGCCTTTGAGTACACCTATGATGTCGGTGGCAATTGTGGCTTCCAGTCTTTCTTCAACGGGTAATCCAAGGGCATGCTCAATATAGCTCTTTCTAGACGCGCCGAGAAGCACAGGATACCCGAGGGATCTGAACGCATTGATAAATTTAATAATGCGTAAATTATCTTCGAGTCTCTTTCCGAAACCTATTCCTGGATCTATTATTATTCTGTTTGCAGGAATACCCTTATCAAGTGCGAACTTCGCCCTATCTCTTAAAAATTTCAAAATTTCAGATATGGTATCTTCGTATGTAGGATTGACCTGCATGTTTTTAGGCTCGCCTTTCATATGCATAAGCACCACGGCCGCATCGTATTCTTTAACAACCTCGGCCATGCCTTTTTTCCTCAGTGCGAAAATGTCGTTGACGATAACTGCACCTCGCTTTAGAGCTTCCTTTGCAACCTCCGGTTTGTATGTATCGATGGAGATGGGAACACGGCATTCGTCCACGAGCGCCTCTATGACAGGAATCACGCGTTTCTTTTCCTCCTCAGCGCTCACAGGCTCCGAAAATGGACGCGATGATTCTCCGCCAACATCAATTATATCCGCGCCTTCCTTAATCATTTTTCTGGCATGCTCGACGGCTTTTTCGATCCTGTCGTATCTGCCTCCATCATAGAACGAATCTGGCGTGACATTCAGAATCCCCATAATTTTCACGGGAGGGATTTTGATCTCAACATCTCTTGCCTGGATAATGTATTCATTGCGGAGATAGCTTTCAATGCTCTCACAGATTTCCGATGCGAGTACCTTGCCCTTAAATGGCTGCAGTTTCATTTTTTCGATTAAAATTCTGAACTGTTTTAAGGTGCCGAAAAGAAGCACGCTCATCTCATCGCATTTGAGTCCCGCGGCGCACCACGGCAATGCGCATTCCATGCCTGCTGCAAGTGCTTCCTGTTTCAGCAGAATCGCAGTTTTCAAAGGCACCTTTTCAAGCCTGAGCACAATGAACCTTGATTTTGGGGACATAATCTCCTTCCCCTCATCGCTAACGCCTATTTTTTCCATGATGTTTTTTGTATTCAAGCCTGCATCTTCGATAACTATGGGATTGAACATATAATCGTGTAACTGCGCTTTTGGTAAAAATATTATGGTGGTGGAGGCGGCAAATTGTCATTATTTACTATATCA
>WAOZ01000107.1 GCA_015520975.1 DHVE2 group archaeon
GAAAGAGAGGTATGTGACATACGGGGCATTGAGATTCACAGGTGGAATGTTGATAATCGGAATTGCCATTTTCGGCGCAACACTTAATATCAAATATTATTGCTGCACTTTCCAGCGCTTGGAGTATGGGTTATCATTTAGGACTATGGAAATCTCAATCACAGCAATCGTGAGGTGATGATAATGGAAATAAAGTTTACACATGCTCTCCATAACAAATTTATTACACTTCATTATCTGATTTGGAGGTATTCTTTTAACACCATTATCAGTTATTATTTTTTGGCTATAATTAACACAAAAAATAAAAACATATCTCTTTTTGACTGGGTTATAGGATACTTTTTGTGGAGTATATTAATGATAATGAGTATGGGATTTTTGGTTTGGGGCATAGCGAACCTGCGCGCGTTGAAGACAAAGAAATTTCCGCTGGGCGATTACGCGGTGAGAAAAGTGCTGAAGGTGATGTACAGCAAGCGCGGGTTATGGGATCCCGTCATAATGTCGCCGTATGTAGATGAAAACGGCGAGAAATATTTGAAATTTTACTTCAGCGTGCATTTTCCAATTATACTTTCTCCCGTGGAGGTTACCATAAAATACGAGAATTTCAAGAAGGTGGCCAGAATAGCGGGAGAAATAGCTAGATGCTGAGCAGCGGAGAGATAGTGAAAATTGAGTACGAGAAAGATGAAAACTACTTTCCGAAGGGGATAAAATTTTTCATGAAAAATGGCAGTGTCAAGGAGCTGCACGGTGAGCTCGCCGCAGACCTGATATTTCTTCTCTCTCTAAAGAGGTTGAATGTTAAAAAAACTGTACAGGAGAATGAAAGCGTGGGGAGTGCCCGGGATAAAGTAAAATATTTATATTTATAAATGATTAATTTTTCGTCATAATGAAAAAAAGAAAAGTACGATGTCAAGTCTTCAAATCTATGGGTGAAGTTAATTATGATTATTATTGAACCGGCTTTCATCTTGCATCTAATTTATGGCATATTAATCGATCGAAACGCGTTGATTGGGGCTAACGTGTTGAGTGGTATTTTGTTGCTCATTTCTATAAAAATGATGCTGACTTTGATTAGAGATCTTCTCTTTGTGCAATTTATGTTGGCAATAACTATAATTCTTTCAATGTTTGTTTACATACAAACATCCCCATTGTTTTTTAATAATCGTATTTGAAATCTGGAGATTCAGAGAGATAATATTGAAAACCAAACAGGCGAAACATTGAAAATATATAACGCAATATTTGAAATCAATGAGAATAAAGTACAGATTCTGGTTTGAGACAGACCGCGGTTATGTGCTGGGACCCGGAACTTATACACTTTTAAAAGAGATCGAGAAAACGGGCAGTTTGAGAAAAGCGGCTGAACGTCTTAATATGTCTTATCGTCATGCGTGGGGGCTGATAAAAGAAATGGAAGAGAATCTTGGTAAAAGCGTGATCGTATCCGAAAGAGGCGGGAAGGGTGGCGGTAAAAGCGAACTCACGCCTGAGGGAAAAAGGATACTTCAAGAGTTTGAAAACTACAAGATGCTTTTCGACGAGATTGTAATGAGACCGTACAGAAAACCTTGGATCGCGGTGGATGCGGTTTTGATACATAACGACGAAATCCTGCTCATAAAGCGTGGTAAAGAACCGTTTAAGGGAAAATACGCACTGCCGGGTGGATTTGTGGACTACGGCGAGACAACAGAGCACGCAGTTATCAGAGAGGTAAAAGAAGAAACGGGATTGGATGTTGCAATAAAAGACCTTGTGGGCGTGTATTCCGATCCTGCGCGAGATCCTCGCGGGCATACGATAAGCGCTGCATATTTGGTTGAAGTGAAGGGTGGGAAACTGAAAAGCGGTGATGATGCCGCCGAGGCGCGATGGTTTCCCCTAAACTCGCTACCTCCTCTGGCATTTGACCACGATTGCATAATCAAAGACGCTCTATCACTCCTTCGCTGAATACAGGTTATAGAACACCTTTGTGCCTTTCAGTTTTTCGTGTAGCTCCTTCACTAATTGCAGATACTCGTCTATATCTTTAACCTCTTTCATAAGGTCATAGTTTCCAAACACGGGCTGAAAGCCCAACTCTCTAACGCGTTTCAGAATTTCAAGGGGGTTCGGCCCCTCCGAACTGAAGAACAGCTTTATAAACACCTTCATTTAGACCACCTCCTTTTTTCACATTATAACTATATTTTTCAGGGGAAAGTGCCTGCCAATTATCTCCTTGGCAAGGCGCAGGTTCCTTCCATCCTTTCCTATTGCCCGGGCTTTATCTTTCGGATCCACGAACACCGTGATGCTGAACTCGCTGCCCACCCTGTCAACTTTGACATTTCTCACCCGAAATCGATGAAACACATTGCGAGTAAACACCACGACATCTGGCGAATACTCGACGACCATGACATTTTTCTTAAGCAGGTTTCGCAGGGTCTGTATCTTTTCTCCGCCATTCACCAGAACCTTTCTGAGATTTCTTGGATAAACAATGAAGACTATGAGATTATCCTTTTCCAAGCAATCTTTAACCTCCGCGTTTGTTGCGGCCTCGAAAATCGAGATATATCGGAGTGTCTGGGCATCGAGTTTTATGTTCACCATTATTTCACCATTTTGCTGAGACTTCCCTCTCCTTCGTCCACTATTGTAAGCACGGAGATGTTAAACGGCTTGCCGCAAAGCGCACCCAGTTCCATGCCATCCCCGTCAAACATTATTTTCGTTATGTTCCATTTTTCCACTTCTTTTCTTTCTGGGCAGTTGTCTGCAACGATTATGAGCTTTGCCTCTCCTTTTTCCATCGCTTTCTTTGCCTGTTTCAATCCAAAATACACCTTTCCTGTTTTGAGTATTTTTTTCATCTCTTTGCTTATCACATCTCTACTGACCATCTCACATCACCTCTTTTTCTTGGGTTTGTATATGAGTGTCACCGCACCCGTACCCAGAGTGACTGGCTGTCCCACGATGATGTTTTCAGCCACACCTTTAAGCTGATCCTCTTCTCCTAACACACCCGCGGTTAATAAATGTTTTGAGGTAATTTCAAAAGCCGCTCTGGCAAGCACGCTTTCTTTCTGACCCGCGATACCGTGTCTACCGATGGCTTCCACGATGCCGTTGTAGGTCATAGTATCAGCAACGAGCATAATGTGTCTTATATCTACATTCAAACCCTGCTGCTGCAGCGTGTTAAGGGCCTCTTCGATTATCGCATTTCTGGCGGCTTCAATACCCAGAACATCAGCTATTTCAAGAATGTTGTTGGTACGCGTGCGTTTTCCGTCAACTTCGTCTATTTCGAGTACATCTGCCAGATTCGAGCCCTGGGTGTAAATAACCCACTCGGTGTTATCTCTGCTCTTTCTCACAATGGCACGCTTTATTCCGCGTACTCCACGAAGCGTCAGGGATTTTATGCCCTCACCTAAAAGGTACAGCTTTTTGTATGATGGCTCCGGAAGTTTGACCTTAATTCTGTCCCCTTCATCCTCAACCACAAGTTTCTGAGCCTTAAGTTTAGCCAGACTCTCTATGATATCTTCTTTTTTCACACCTCTTTTTTTCATCTTTTTAGGATCCGGCTGAATTATTATCGCCATATCGGCCACGCTGGTTATAACATCGGCAACATCTATAATCTCGGTGCTCTCGATTTTCTTGGCGACTTCCTTCACCATATCCTCATCGTTTTTTATATCCTCTCTGAGGTATATCTCCATCATGGGCGTGCTCGGCTCGCGCCTGGCATCGACGATTTCGATGAGCCTGGGAAGACCCAGAGTGACATTCATTTCTGCCACACCAGCGTAGTGGAAAGTTCTCAGTGTCATCTGCGTACCCGGCTCACCGATGCTCTGGGCGGCCACAATTCCAACGGCCTCGTAGGGATCCACCATTCTGCGGCGGTATATCTCTACAACCTTGGAGATGAGTTTTTTCGTATCTCTCTTTTTGAGCCCCATCTCCTTTTTCACTTTAACGATCTTCTCAATTAGGGAGAAAGGCAACTCTATATCGTATTCCGATTTAATAATCTCGTAGATTTCCTTTTCATCATCGGTCATATCTCTGAACTTTTTGATCTCAAATTCCTTCTGCTCTTCCAGTATTCCGTAAGAGAACTTCGTGACCCTTTTCAAATAGCCGCCGTCCTCTTTTTTGAATTCCGAGAGGGGTATGGCTGAGATATCCTGCACGGTTTCGATTTTAAGCAGTGATTTAAGATTTCTCGTGGTCTTTTTCAAAATACCTTCCCTTGATTCGTAGGGTTCTATTGCGGAGATTTTCACGCGATAGTTCGCTTCAGCACCTTTTAATGTTATGTATCCGTAAAGCGGAAATTTCACCTCACGCTTGATTTCAAAATCCACTGCATAGTACACAGGAGCATTCATTTTCAGTTTATCGACATTTTCCATTTTGTCTTTCCATATTATTGAAAGCTCAGCCATATCACTTCCTCCTCTCAACAAGATATTTATCTCCGAATATCTCGGTAAGCACTTCGTCCATACTCACATTCTCACCGCCGGAGCTCCTTGTGGGATCCACACCATCCTCACCGTACACAAACTGCACCACATTACCACCCGTATCGATAACCATTCTGTTCTCTTTAACCTTGAGATCTTCAAGCGCGTTTATCAATCTGCGCTGCATATATCCTGAGCGTGAAGTTCTGACCGCCGTATCTACAAGACCTTCGCGACCGCCCATAGAATGGAAGAAATATTCCGTGGGGTTCAACCCTTTCTTGTATGAAGATTCCACGAATCCCCTCGCTCTCGCGCTCAGGTCTCCGCGTTTGAAGTGCGGGAGCGTACGATCCTGATAACCGCGATGCAGACGCTGACCCCTTACTGATTGCTGTCCTATAGAGCCGGCCATTTGCGAAAGGTTCAGCATAGACGCTCTCGCACCGCTCCTCGCCATTATGACCGAGGGATTCTCCAAACCGAGGTATTTGCTCGCTATTTTACCCGCTTCGTCTCTTGCCTTCGCCAGAACACCCATAATCTCCATCTCTAAAGTCTCTTCAAGACTCCTACCGGGTGCAGGTTGCAGAAGTCCCTGCTTGTATAATTCTATGAGCTCGTCCACCTTTTTCATCGCTTCCTTTATGACCTCGTGGATCTGGCGCACGGCATCCTCGGGTATGTCTTCATCATCTATTCCAGATGTGAATCCTTTGTGGGAGATTACGCCAACAGCGAGGCGGGTTAAGTTATCTATGAACTCGCGACCTGTATCGTTGCCGAGCCGGACAACTCTATCGAGCAGTTTACCTTTGAAAGCACCAATGGCATTTTCATCTATCGTGCCCGCAATAAGTTTACCATTGCGTATTATCACATACGCATCTATGGGGCATTTGTCATACATGCATTTATTATTGCATACCGACGGATCGCAGATCTTTGAGCGGAATTCCATGGTAATTTTATCTGGAACTATAAGCGAAAAGATGTCCTTTCCGTAATAGAATTCTTTTCCGTCTTCAATCACCGGTTCTGGAAGTTTATCGTAGTTAACATACTGCAAAATGTGCATGGCCTCTTCTCTCGTGAATTTCGGATTTTTATGGGTCAGCAAAAACATTGCCGTTATATGGTCATGAATACCGCCTATAATCGGACCACCGAATCTCGGACTCATTATATGCTCCTGTACGAGCATAAGTATCTTTGCCTCGGCTCTCGCCTCCTCGCTTTGAAGCACATGAAGGTTCATCTCATCTCCATCAAAATCCGCGTTATATGGCGGACATACTGCAAGATTGAATCTGAATGTCCTGTCGGGGAGAACGCGAACGAGATGACCCATCATACTCATCCTGTGAAGCGAGGGCTGTCGGTTAAATAATACGATATCTCCGTTTATTAAATGTCTTTCAACAATCCATCCAATATCGAGTTTTTTGGCCACCTCTTCGGCGTTTCTCTCGGTGATTCTGATTCTTCTTCCATCTGAACGGATGACATAATTTGCACCGGGAACATATCTATCTCCTTTCGGATTCGGTCCGCGTCTCACGATTTCTCTCAGTTTTTCGATATTGTGCTCCGTCACAGAAACGGGAACAGTTAATTCTCTTGCTGCGGCGATGGGCACGCCCACCTCATTTATCGATAGAAACGGCTCCGGAGAAATAACCGTTCTGGCGGAGAAATTGACTCTCTTACCTGACAGATTCGCTCTGAAGCGCCCCTCTTTACCTTTCAACCTCTGCACAAGCGTTTTCAGAGGTCTTCCGCTGCGATGTCTTGCGGGAGGTATGCCCGATGTCTGATTATCAAAATATGTTGTGACATGATACTGCAGCAGTTCCCAGAGATCCTCTATGATTAACTGGGGTGCGCCGCTGTCTCTGTTTTCACGGAGACGATGATTGATTCTTATTATATCCACAAGTTTGTGTGTTAAGTCATCCTCGCTGCGCTCTCCCGTTTCAAGGGTTATCGTTGGTCTCACATTCACGGGAGGTACTGGAAGCACTGTGAGAACCATCCACTCTGGCCTCGCAGTTTCGGGATTTACGCCGAGAAGTGGTAAATCTTCATCGGGTATCCGTTCCAGACGCTCTCTAATCTCCTTGGGTGTTAATTTTCTTCCTTCTTCACGAAAAGTTGTGGGTTTGTCCAGAGTGATTTTTTTCTGTTCGGCGCCGCAGTGGGGACAGATGGGTCTTGAGGCGGCTTCCTCTATTGCCCTTTTGTTTATAAGGAGCAGGTCAATGGGCGAAGCGCCCATTTTCTTTGCTTCTTCAAGTTTTTGCTTGTAAATCTCTATTTCATCATCTTTTAGCTTTATTCTCCCGCACTCTCTGCAGGTTGCATCAAGATAATTTTTGATGTTTTTGACGAAACCCACATGTATTACCGGCATGGCCAGTTCGATATGTCCGAAATGCCCCGGGCATTCGTCCACCTTGCCACCGCAGGTTTTGCATCTGAGTCCCGGCTCGATAACGCCCATATGCAGATCCATAAGGCCCTTCTCTATGGGGAAACCATCATCATCGTATGTATCAGCAGTGATGACCTTAACGGCGCTCATTCTCCTTATCTCATCAGGAGAGAGCAGTGCGAATTTAATCGAATTTATCCTTTTGGTCAATCCGATTGCGCGTTTCATTTCATATCACCTACCTTCAGGCGCATGATCACTCCAAGTGATGCGAGCTCATCTCTCATCAATTTGAATGCGTAACTGGTTTCTATCGGGTAGATATTCGTTGTATTGCCGCAGACTGGGCACCTCAAAATGCCTCTTCTTCTGTCGAATATGGCAACATGGCCGCATTCAGGGTTGCCGCATATGTAGAGCACTGTACCATCCGAGTTATCGAGGAGTCTGTCTTTTATCACCATTGCCGCACCATGACCGATGAGCGTATCGCGCTCCATCTCTCCGAACCTCAATCCGCCAAGCCTCGAGCGGCCTTCTGTGGGTTGACGAGTCAGAATCTGCACGGGTCCTCGTGAACGCGCGTGGAATTTGCCGGCAACCATATGGTGCAGCTTCTGATAGTAAATCACACCGATGAATATTTCCGCTTCAAATTTACGACCTGTGATTCCATCATACATAATCTCTTTACCGTCGTATCTGAAACCGTTTTTCACAAGAGCCTCCCGCAAAGCCTTTTCAGGCTCGCCTCTGAAGACAGTACCATCGACAAACCTGCCTTCATAAGCACCAACCTTACCACCAATCATCTCTAAGATGTGTCCCACGGTCATTCTCGACGGGATTGCATGCGGGTTTATTATCAGATCGGGAATAACACCGCTTTCGGTAAACGGCATATCCTCCTGAGGCACTATGGCGCCAATCACACCCTTCTGACCGTGGCGGGATGCGAATTTATCGCCCAGTTCGGGTATGCGCTGGTCTCTGACCTTCACTTTAACCAGTCGGGAATTATTCTCGCTGACCGTGAGAAGCACAGAATCAACCCATCCCTCCTCTTCTGGGCGCATTGTAACGCTACTCTCTCTTCTTTTCTGAGGTCCCAAAAGCTCGGTTTCCTCTTCAAGGAATCTTGGCGGCGAGGTCTTACCTATGAGCACATCTCCACCTTTAACATACACCTCTGGTGAAATCAACCCATCCTCATCCAGATATTTGTATCTGTCTTCGGTCATGGCTCCACGCACATCTGGACTCGGAATCTCAAATCTATCCTCCTGACCACCCGGATAGCGACGCTCCTCGCTCTTGTAGGTTCTGAAAAATGTGCTGCGTCCAAATCCGCGCTCAACGGAGGCTTTGTTGAGAACTATCGCATCCTGCATATTGTATCCGTGATACGATATTATTGCAACCACGGCGTTCTGACCACCGGGTCTGCGCATGAAATTCACAAAATCCATGGTTTTCGTTTTGACAATGGGTGCCTGCGGATAGTGCAGAAGATGTCCGCGGGTATCCGGGCGTCTTCTGTAATTGGCGGAAGGTAATCCCAGCGATTGCTTCATCATTGCGGCACCCATGGTGATACGGGGGGAGGAATTGTGATGCGGATACGGTATGCATCCAGAAACAGCACCCAGAATGAGTAATGGGTCTATTTCGAGGTGTGTGTGCTCCTCTGTTATAAGTTTCGGGACCTCGAATTCTGCACCGCAGTGGTTGCACCTTAGTATTACGGATGTACCTTCGCCTGGATTGACCCATATCACATCTGTCCGACCCAGAACATGATTGCAGTGCGGGCACCTTTCTGGAGGATCGTAAGCGTAAACCGCAATGTATGCATTTTCTTCCTCCTCTGCGTCTATCCATTCTATTATCCCCTCCCGGATCAAATCATTAATGTCTATTTTGCCCCGCATAAGAAGATCGCGGTGCTTTGCAGTATAGCGCACATTACCGTTCTCCACGACTAACAGAGGTCTTCTTATTCTGCCGCGGTCCGAATTTATTATCACCTCATTGGTTATGTCATCATACCTGATATTAATCTGATGCGATAGAAGACCCATTCTGCGCCTTCGTCTTATCTCCTCTGTGAGCTCAGCGCCGTTTTCGTGATAGCCGATCAAGTTACCGTTTAAATACACCCTGGCCATATTGCCCGGGTCATAATCAAGTTCTACGACACCGAATCCCCCTTCTTTCTGGCTTTTCAGTAAAAGAGAGTGTATTTCTTCCTCAGGGTATCCCTCCGAGACATCTATTATGAGCGCAGCGTTTTTAACCAGACCGCAGTTCTGCCCTTCTGGGGTTTCGTTGGGACACAACCTTCCCCACTGAGTCGGATGCAGATCTCGTGCTTCAAAATGCGGCTGTGAGCGTGTGAGCGGAGAAATGACACGACGCAGATGACTGAGCGTGCTCATGTGCGATGTTCTATCAAGTAATTGCGAAACGCCCGTTCTTCCACCGACCCAGTTCCCGGTGCTCATTGCGTGCATAATCTTCTGGGTGAGAACATCCTGACGAATGGATGCTCTGATTCTTATGCCCCTCTTCCTGTTATATGTCCTCTCAAGTTGATATTTTAAATCTTTCATAAGGGCCTCAAAGGCTGTGCGGAACAGTTCTTCCAGCAGATCCCCGGAAAGTTTCAAACGCTTGTTTGCGAGATGGTCCTTATCATCCTCTTTTCTCAGTCCCAGATGAAGCTCTAAAATTCTCCTGGCCATTCTACCGAGATAATACGCTTTTTTGATTCTATCTTCTTTGGATGTGCCCAGATGCGGCAGAAGTGAAGAATCCAGAATCTGCGAGATTTTCTTCTCTCTGTATTCCTTCGCCTGACCTGCGGCAAATCTCTTTTCAAGATACTCAATTGCATCCTTGTTGGTGCGTATTCCGTTCGGTGGATAGAGCTTAGGATTCGCTGCCTCTTCGATATTTGCCAGTACTATAACGCTCATTCTCTCGTTGCTCACGATTGCCTTGTAAATGTCCTCATCCTTCTCAAGCCCCAGCGCTTTCATAAGGACTACAAGGGGAATACTTCCGGCCACCGCGGGCACTGAGACCATTATTATTCCATCACTCTTCTTCTCCATCGTTGTGAGGGCACGATAACCACCACGCTGGGAAAATACCTTGGCCACCTCAACCACGGTGTTGTATCGCTCCTCCTTCTCTACCAGAACGCGGTTCGGTGCCAGATCCTCCAGAGATACCAGGACCCTCTCGGTGCCGCCGATTATGAAATAACCACCGGGGTCATCGGGATCCTCCCCGATATATTCAAGTTTCTGTCTGTATGGCCAGTTCAGCACGGTCTTATCTTTTGAAATGGTATCAAGGTAATCATCTATGTTGTCCTCGTGGAGCGTGCATATCTTGGATTTGACCATAACGGGGAAATCTCCGATTTTAACGAGTTCGGGCTCCTTTTCGATACACATCCCGTCCTCGCACTCTATAACCGTCAAACGGAGATAAAGCGGTGCTATGTAACTCATATCCCTCAGTCTCGCTTCCATGGGTGCTATCTGCACCGTTGCCCCTGTTGCTTCTTTTATCTCCGGCTTTCCTATGCGAATCGTGGGCTCTTCGATTTCACCGTCCTCATTCATGCGACCGAATTTTATCTTTATTATTTTGCCACCAGTTTTCGTTCTGTCCAGAGTCATCATGCCCGGCGGATCTTCATCGGTGACCTTTGTTGAATCAACAATCTGCTGCATCACGCTATTGGGATTGTCCGGTGTAGGAATCAAATCGTTGTAA
>WAOZ01000108.1 GCA_015520975.1 DHVE2 group archaeon
TTCTTGTATTTCTATATATTTTTCAAAATCTTTGATTACAATTTTCGCATCCGCTTTAATTCCAATCTCTCTCATCCATTCATTGCTCTTTATTTGTGCGACGAATCATAAATCACAGAAACACTTATATGCTCAGATACAATTAAAAAAAGGAATGTACTGGGACATCAGGTTGCTCACAGCCTCGTATTCTCGGGAAGAAGATGGGGTTGTGGTGGAACTTTACGGCAAAACCCGAGATGGGAAATCAGTAGTGGCACTGTATAGAGGCTTCAAGCCCTATTTTTATTTGGTGGAACCTCCCGAAACACTTATTGAAGAATTTACATCCGATCCGGAAATAATCTCCCTTGAACCCGTGCAGCTCTGGTATCGCGGTAAGAACAGAAACTGCATAAAGGTGACGCTCCATTCCCCTTGGAAAACCCCGAGGTATCGTTCAAAAGCGATGGAATTCTGCACGGTACTTGCGGCGGATATACCATTTCATCTCAGATTCATATACGATTTTGATTTATCATCCTGTATACGCGTTTTCGGAGAAGAGGTAAAATCCGATAAATACCATACAGATGTGGTCATTGAGGCGCATAGATTCCAGAACATACCTGATTTCAAGCCGCCCCTTAAAATTATGAGCTTTGATATTGAAAACTCAATGAAACCTGACCAGAAGTTGTTTGTTATAGGAATAGCGGTCTATGAGAAGGGCAATATCAAAACCGATTTCATAGTAGGTGATGATGAAACTATGCTGAGAGAGTTTATTGAATATGTTCGCAAAGAAGATCCGGATGTCATCACAGGTTACAATATAGACGGCTATGATCTGGAGCTTTTATCTGAAAAATGCAAGCAGCACGGTATTGACTTTGAAATCGGACGTGATGGTAGTAAGCCGCAGAGAATAGTAAGCCAGTTCTGGCGCGTCCATGGCCGCGTTATCGAAGATGCGTGGTGGGCTGTAAAAAAGGAGCTGCGATTGAAGCAGGAGACCCTGGAAGCAGTTTCATTCGAACTTCTCGGCGAGAAAAAGCTGGATGTGGATAGACGCAGAATAGACAAAGAATGGGCAGAAAATAGGGATAAGGTCATAAAATACTGTATGAAAGATGCTGAACTTGCATTGAAAATACTGCTGAAAATAGGTATAGTCGACAAGTATTTGGATCTGGCCACAGTAACCAAGTTTCCTCTGGAGGATGTTATTCATTCCGGTACATCCACATGGGTCGATTCGCTGCTCATACGCGAGGCGGACAGACACAGTATAGGTGTCCCTCTTCAGGGTGAGGGGCGCAAGGGTGCTAAAATAGAGGGCGGTTATGTGCATTCAATAGAGCCGGGCCTGTATCACTGGGTATGCGTCCTCGATTTCAAAAGCATGTATCCCAGCATCATCATAAAATACAACATCTGTTTCACGACGCTGAGCGATGACGGCGATATATTGAGTCCATCCGGTGCGCGTTTTCTTAGCCGTGATAAAAAAGAAGGACTCATACCGAAAATCCTTAAAGAGCTTATGGAAAAGAGGGATTTTCTGAAGAAAAAGATGAAAGAAGAGCCTGAGCGCAGAGATTATTATGACGGACTCCAAAAAGCAGTGAAAATACTTATGAATACATTTTACGGCGTGCTTGCCTCCTCTTTTTACAGGTTCACAGATCCACGAATTGGTGCGAGCATCACGGCATTTGCCCGGGAGACTATAAAACGAATAATAAATGATCTTGAATCCCGCGGTATACGGGTCATTTACGGGGATACAGATAGTGTGTTCTTCCAGTCTCCGTACACAGATCTTGAAAAAACGGTAGAATTCGGAAAGAAAATAGCTTCGGAGATATCCGAGCGTGAATCGCTGATACTGGAATTTGAGAAAGTGCTTGAACCGTTTTTCTCACATGGTGCAAAAAAACGATATGTGGGTCGTATTATATGGCCCGAGGAATCCCGCGGTGAGATGATTGTCAGGGGCTATGAGCTAAGACGCACCGATTCTTTCGATCTTCAAAGCGAGGCTCAGAAGATGATATTCGAAAAGATACTTGACGGAGATATCGAGGGAGCCATAGCCCTTTCAAAAGAAATCGTTGAGAATGTGCGGCAGGGCAAAGTAAACATAGAGCAGCTGGTAATTTCAAGGACAGTGAAGGATCCAAAACGATACAAGAACCCAGATTCTATGCCGAATGTTCAGGCCGCGCGGAAACTTATGCTTATGGGCGAGCGCTTCATTCCGGGTATGAAAGTATCATGGATCGTGGTAAATGCTCGCGGTTCCAGACAGGAGGTTGAGCCGTATCTGCCCACCAGACCGTTTTTAAAGCGTCCGGATTACCAGTACTATGCTCGAAGGATCGCAGAGACGCTATCCCGCATTACGGAGGTATTTGGCATCGATGAAGAGAATCTACTTACGGGAAGCAAGCAGAGCAAACTGGTATTATTTGAAGAGAAAAAAGAATCATCGCGTCCAGCAAAGAAAAAAACCACGCTGTTTGATTTTGAGTGATGGCTTTTCATATCAGCAAGATTTAAGTAATCCATAGGGATTTCCATACTATGGATGCTTTGCTGGTAGTGGATATGATTCACGATTTTGTGGATGGTAAATTTGGGAGTAAGCAAGCTCAGGCTCTTGTCCCGAGAATAAAAAAATTGCTTGAAAAATTCAGAGAGCGCGGATCATTGATAATATATGTCAATGATGCTCATCGTAATACAGATCCCGAGATAAAGATCTGGGGCGCACACGCAATGAAAAATGAATACGGTTCTAAAGTTGTTGAAGATATAGCACCTTCTAAGGGAGATATTGTTATAGAAAAACACACATATGATGGTTTTCTCTTTACGGATCTTGAAAGCGTTCTCATCTCGTACGGTGTGAAAAAGGTATACATTGTCGGTGTTGCGACGGATATATGTGTTATGCATACAGCCTACGGTGCATTTGCACGGGGATTTGATGTCTATGTAGTGGAAGATTGCTGTGCAGGAACGACCGATGATGCCCACGCGCACGCGATAGAGTATGTGAAAAAAATTTACGGGGCGCATATAATAAGGAGTGATGAAATATGAAGTTTCACATAGCCACCTCTGGGGAGATTAAAGAAGGTAAGACCACCGATGTTTATTTCTTGCGAACTAAGGAAATCTTGGAAAAGAACAATATACAGAAGAAAGTCTATGCCGAATTCACAGTGATGAATCCGCCTTATGAGTGGGTTGTTTTTGCAGGTCTGGACGAGGTTCTGCATCTTATGGAAGGTAAAAATGTCAATATTTACGCGTTACCTGAGGGAACCATATTCACCGGAAGGGATCTGCATGGATATCCAGTGCCTGTTATGGCCATTGAAGGAGATTACAAAGAATTTGCAGTCTACGAGACACCGATACTCGGGCTGATATGCCAAGCTTCGGGTATAGCCTCCAAAGCGGCACGGATTCGGCTCGCGGCGAAGGATTCACTGGTGCTATCATTCGGCGTCAGGCGTATGCACCCGGCGATCGCGCCGATGATTGATCGTGCAGCCTATATCGGTGGCTGTGATGGAGTATCCAGTGTTCTGGGTGCGCAGCATATAAACAAAAATCCGAAAGGAACCATGCCGCACGCCCTCATATTGGTGCTCGGAGAGGAGAGGGCTTGGACACTGTTTGATGAATTTGTCGATCCAAATGTTCCTAGGATAGCGCTCATAGACACATTCGGCGATGAGAAATTCGAAGCAGTCAGAGCAGCGGAGATTATTAAAGATCTCGCTGCAGTGAGGCTTGACACACCATCATCGCGAAGAGGCAACTTTGCGGATATAATCCGCGAGGTCAGATGGGAACTGGATATAAGGGGATACAAAAATGTTCAGATTTTTGTATCTGGCGGGCTTGATGAGGAGAGTGTGAAAGTCCTAAAAGAAGCGGGTGCCACCGGGTTTGGTGTTGGAACATCGCTCAGCAACGCCAAGACCATAGATTATGCAATGGATATTGTTGAAGTAGAGGGAAAACCCAGCGCAAAAAGAGGAAAGTTCAGCGGTGCCAAAAAAGTGTACCGGTGCAAGAGCTGTGGGGGATATATAACCTCATTCAAAGGTTCCGTGCCCGAAAAATGTCCTTCCTGCGGTGGAGAACTTGAGGATATGCTAAAGCCCGTTATGGTTAATGGAGAGATCGTTGGAGAGTATCCTTCCGAGGATGAGATAAGAGACTATGTACTCAGACAGTTGGGTGATTATTATGATAATATTGACCGGGTTTGAACCGTTTGGAAACCATAATGTGAACCCCTCGTGGGAGATAGTTAAAGAGCTTGAGGATGATGATACGAAGATTTACAAGATACCTGTGAGTTTCGAAAAAGCAAAGAAAATTCCTGCGGAGATTTTAATGAAAAATGTCAACGGAGTGATCTCCATTGGATACGCACCGTCCCGTGCTCAGATATCCGTGGAAGCTGTGGCGATAAATCTTATGGATTCTATGACTCCCGATAACGAAGGATATACACCCTCAATGAAAAAAATATACGAGGATGGCGCACCGGCATATTTTTCTACGGTGCCGCCGCATGAGGTTGTCGGATTACTGAAATCAAAGGGTATACCTTCCTATGTCTCTCATTCTGCGGGTACCTATGTGTGTAACACGCTATTTTACTCATTTTTGTATTTTGCAAATAAAAACGGATTACAGATACCGATATGCTTTGTGCATATACCCCCCACAGAAAACATAGCTCTTAACAAGCCGAACTTACCCTATGTGCAAAAAGATAGTATTGTAAAAGCAATAGAAACAATGATAGACTTTATCTACCGCCACCTCTCCTCTCCTTAGCTTTGGGTCTCAGACCTTTATACCCGCATCTTCTGCATCTTTTCGCGTTAGGTGGGTTTCTGGCATTGCAGCGCATACATATTTTTTTGTTAAGCAACCTGTTAACTGCTTCCTGGAATGTCATAGTTCGTGGAATGGACAATTCGTATTTAAAGATTTTTGAAATGCTCCTGTATTATTTTCGATAATCTGTGCGCTGCATCACGCACATCATCCGCCCCCACAACCGCAGAGATGACCGCAATACCCGCAACACCAGCATTTAGAACCTCTTTTACATTCTGGTGATTTATACCGCCTATGGCAACCACGGGAATGTTCACAGCATTCACAATTTCTTTGAGTGTATCAAGACCTATGAATTTTGCATCGGTTTTTGTTTTTGTGGGAAACACGCTTCCTGCACCGATATATGCCGCACCGGCTATTTCGGCTTTACGCGCTTCCTTAACGCTGGATGCGGATACCCCTACAAGCAGTTCGGGGGCAATTTCTTTTATAATTCCCGGCGGTATGTCGCTCTGACCAACATGTACACCATCGGCATACACCGCGAGCGCTATATCAACTCTGTCATTGACGAAAAACAGTGCATCGTATTCTTCGGTGATTTTTCTTATTCGTTTACCCATATCTATAACATCTCTCGCATTTTTATTTTTTGCTCTGAGTTGAATCGCCGTCGCACCACCCTCAAGTGCGAGTTTCGCACTTTCCACCTCATCCCTTAATCTTGGATCAGTTATCACATACAGCCTGAGTTTATCCCTTATGTTCAACTTCGCTCACCTTTTTCCTCTTTTCCAGCATTTTTTCATCAATGCGGTAAAGAGAGTTATAAAGCTCAATATGAAAGCTTCCCGGATAGCGTGAGATCTCATATGCGAGTTCCGCTGAAACGCCAAACACTGTTAGCGCAGATATAGTCGCTCGCAAAGGTGCGTCAACACTTAAAAATGCGCCTGTAATGGCGCTCACCATACAGCCCGTGCCAGTAACTCTGGATAAAAGCTCAACGCCATTTTTAATCTCAAAAACTTTCTTACCGTCGCTGACATAGTCAATGGGACCTGTGACAGCGGTAATCAGATCAAATTCTTCGGCGGCTTTTATTGAGATGCCCTCCGCGAGATTAGAATCGTAATGCGTTGCATCAACGCCGCGGGTGGTGCCCTTGCCCAAAAGTGATGCGATCTCACTCATATTACCGCGCAATACAGTTATATTTCCCGTGTTCAGGATTCTCAGCGCAGTTTTTGTTCTGTAAGAGGTGGCACCAGCACCCACAGGATCTAAAACTACCGGTTTTTTCAAATCTCCCGCAATGTTTGCGGCTTCTATGAACGATTCAACCCAGCGAGAGTCAAGAGTTCCGATATTAATGACCAGAGAGTCCGCAATTTTAAGCATATCTTCAAGCTCTTCCGCGGCATGTGCCATCACAGGGGCAGCACCCAACGCGAGCAGAGCGTTTGCCGTGGTGTTCATAACCACATAGTTTGTGATATTCTGGACAAGGGGCTTTTTATCGCGCACTCTTTGCAAATTCTTTTCTATCCAGTCCATGTTATCCATATCGCGAGGAATAACAAATATGTTTTCCTCCGCGTTCATTCCTCATAAATTACAAACTCTTTCCCATCGCATTTCACAACAAGTTTGTTTGGCAATGCAACAACCACGAAAGGTGTACCGCCCACGGCATACTCTCTCATTGGGATACATTATGGGCTAATGTGTATATAAAAGTTTCCTGATGAAACATCATTCGCCGATATAATCAACCTTTTATAGTGTTATTCAATACTCCCTTACGGTGATTGAGATGATACCTGCTGACCTGAAATACACAAAATCCCACGAATGGGTGAAAATTGAAGGAAACAAACTGAGGCTCGGCATAACCTATCATGCCCAGGAGCAGCTGAATGACATTGTGTATGTTGAATTGCCCGAGGTTGGCTCTGAGGTAAACAAAGGTGATGCTATTGCAGTGGTTGAATCCGTGAAGGCTGCCAGCGATGTGTATTCTCCCGTGAGGGGTAAGGTAGTGGCAGTCAATGAAGAAGTTGTGGATTCACCCGAGCTGCTTAACGAAGATCCCTACAAGCACTGGCTCGTCGAGATAGAATTTTCCGATGATGCAGAGATCGAGGAACTTATGACTGCGGAAGAGTATGAGAAATACATAGAGGAAGAGGAACAGTGAAAAAAAGAGATTATTATTACTGGGAAGCAAAACGAGCCGGGTTCAAAAGCCGTGCAGCTTTCAAGCTCATACAGATAAACGATAGATTCTACATTATTAGGAAAGGATACACTGTTCTAGATCTGGGAGCTGCACCGGGTGGCTGGTCGCAGGTAGCCTTAGAGCTCGTTGGCGATGAGGGAAAAGTTGTTGCGGTGGATAAAAAAAGGATGCGAGTTGATGGCGTGCTGTTCATAAA
>WAOZ01000109.1 GCA_015520975.1 DHVE2 group archaeon
ACGGTTAATGTCAGTGGCGGTAAAGGAGGCTCTGTTATACTCAGCAGTTACACAGGATTGCCGGGAGGTAACGGCACTTATGCCGCCGTTAAGGTGCCGGAATTTGGAGACGCAAACGGTGTTTTCGGTGCGGTTATCGGTGTTGCTGTGATGGTAGTATCCGTCGCATCAAATATCACAGGTCGGCGTAATGGGGTGAGGAAACGACGAGGGCGTTGAGCGCATCGTTATCCATTTTGCATGTTTTTGAAAGTATCTCATCAAGCAACTTCTCCGTATCCTCCGGGATTTTTATCTCGAAAGTGGTCAGGTCTGTTATGTTAAGAGATAAATATCCGGGCTTGCCATTTGCGGGTGGGATTTTCTTCAAAAAACCGAGATTCAGGAGTTTTTGAATTACCTTTGAAAGCGCGTCGCTGTAAAATGCAACCGGAGTTTTCTGATAATCGAGCTCGGTGAGTTTGTATCCTTTCCTGGCTATGTATTCAATATCAACGAGAGCGATGATTCTGCTCAAGCGGAACGGATGCATATTACCGCATTTTTTGAATAAATAAAGTATGAGGGCATCTTCCTTCATAGCCAACTCCCACCATTTTCATAGAAACTGCTCAACGCTATCTGCTAAATTTTTTATCTCAAGAGCGGCTTTAGAATCAGGCGCGAATTCTACAACGGGTTTCATGGATGCTATTGCTTTCGGCACAGTTTTATCGTAAGGGATTTTTCCCAGAATCTCCAGACCTTTGTCTGCGGCAAAGTTTTCGATTCCTTTGAAATCGGGATTCAGATTGTATTTGTTCACCACGATGTAGGCCTTTATTCTGAAATGCTCTGCAAGCCAGTACGCTCTTTTCAGATCGCTGAGACTTGAAGGTGTGGGCTCGGCTATAAGCAGCGCCAGATCAGCACCGCTCATAGATGCTATGACCTGACAACCTATCCCGGCGGCAGAATCCACTATGATATGCTCCGCTTTTTTGGAATTAACCCACTCTCTGGCAATCTTCTTCTCCTCCGTGACGAGCTTGCCGCTGTTGGGTTTGCCCACATCAAGCTCCGCCGACACCAGCAGACCGTAAGGGGTCAGTGCGGTTCTGATCCAGCCAGAGCGGGAAGGTTTGATTGTTATGGCATTGGCGGGACAGACGGCCTTACACGCGCCGCATCCCTCGCACAGGTACTCTTTGATTCTGTGAGCGCCGTTTTCCGTGTATATGGCCTCATAAACGCACACATCATCGCATAGCCCACAGTTTATGCAGGAATCCATTATGAACGCTGTATGCGCTGAGATTATTTCTCGCTCTTCTTCCCAGTGTTTAACATCAAAAAGAATGTGCAGGTTTGGCGCCTCTGCGTCGGCATCCACCGCGGTGATGCTGAAATCTTTCAGGAGTGAAATCAAAGATGCGGTGATCGTGCTTTTACCGACACCACCTTTGCCGCTGGCTACGATTATCTCCATTAGAGCACCTCCTCTATCCTTGATGCAATATCTTTCAGAATGGATGCAACCTCGCCGTTCGGGTTGTATTTCACAACAGGTACACCGCTCACATAACTTTTCATTACATCCTCTGACATGGGTATCTCCGCGATTATCTCGGCGCTGTATTTTTTCACTATTTCCCTGTAATCGGCGCTGCCCATATCGTATCTATTCACAATCACCCAGGCATGCAGTTTCAGTTTTTTCAGAAGTTTCAGGATCATTTCAAGGTCATGCACGCCCAGCCGCGTGGGTTCTGTCACTGCAATAACCACCTTGGAATCTTCAATGGCCGCAGCGACATGATTTCCTGTTCCGGGCATGGTGTCGAAAAGATGCAGATCCGCATCGATACTCATGGCTCTTCTTCTCGCGGCAAGCACGGTGGGATACGAGCGCTCCTCTCCCTCTCTGAGCATGCCGGTGACCAGATGAAGGTTATCCGATATGCGCGTGTGATATGTTTTACCCACGAGCCTCCTATCATCGAGAATGGCGTCCTCTTCAGGGCATACGAGCTGACAGGTACGGCACCCGGAACAGAGCGTGGGCATCAGAAAAGGATAGCCGTTTTTGAACATAACCAGTGCATTCTCGCCGCAGTTTTCCACGCACAATCCACATCTGGTGCATTTTTCGTAATCGAATTTTGGTTTGAACAGGTAAACATTTTCTTCGTTTTCAAGTTTGGTGGATAGAAGAATGTAATCATTTGGACATTCAACATCGGCATCCACGAGCACCGTTCTGTATTTGGCCGAAAGTAAAACTGCAAGGTTTGTGGCTATGGTGCTCTTTCCAGTACCGCCCTTGCCACCGGTGACCGTGATTTTCATAAACAGCACCCCGGAAAACCTTACATGTGTCTGCCAAAACCTCTGCCTTTCCTTCCGCCACGGCCGGAGACCGGCGGAGATAAAGAACCTTCAAGGTACGATTTTACGGCATTTTCAATGCTTCCCTGAGCGGAAAGCATCTCCACCCCGCCGGCTCTGAGCACCTGCTCCGCGTTCGGTCCGAATGCACCCGCGATCACAACGGAGCATCCTTCATTAACCACAGCCTGTGCGGCCTGTATCCCCGCACCGCCGCTGGCGCTTGAGCCGGGGTTGGGTACTGTGCGAACATCCACCACGGATCCGTTTTCAATAGTTATCACCGTGAACATCGGGCATCTGCCGAACTGCATGCTCACGGAGTCTTCAAGTCCTCCTGCGCCGGAGGACGCAACGCAAACTTTAATACTACTCATTTTAGGCTCACCAAATTTCGCATATGTTAGGAAATATTTAAAATTTGCTACACATTTGTGACCAAAATCAAGTATGTTTGGATATGGGATAAAATTTATAATATTTGTGGGTCTATCATTAGGTTAGAGGTACGTGAAAATGGCGGAGATACTGTATCACTTTGTATTCAGGAAACCGAAACAACTTTTGTGGTTGTTTCTTAAATTATTTTTAATACCCTATTCTCTAGTAATAGGTATACTTACAACTCTAAAAATCATGTATCAGAGCTTTGAATGGAGTATGTTCGGTTATGGATTACTAAGTATTACGGTAATTTATTCAACTGTTGTGCTTTTAATAACGCTGAATGAAAAAGCCAAAGGAACCGATGTACCGGAAGAGGAGTTCATACTGTACGACAATGGCTGGTTTGTGTTCTGGGGTGTGGAGGTAAATGAGGGCTGGATCGCACCAGCGAAGCTGGACTGGGTTTTACCACCAGCCAAACCTATGAAAGAATTAGAAAAGGAAATAGGTTATGATCCAAATTGGTGGTATTGTTTGATGTGTGATAGGTATATATTGGTTAAAAAGAGAAAAAGGGGTAAATATAAAGTGTGGTTTTCGATACACTGGACATATCCAAATGGAAAATGGGATAATTGGGTATTTTTCGGGCAGGTGGGTGGATTATTAAATGAAGAAGAATTCAAAAAATTGCAGGAATTTGCAGATTTTATAAGCGAAAAGGCCAAAGAAAATATAAAAAGCGGGAGGGTTAGAATACCAGCAAGGAACCTAAAACAGGAACATATAGGATATTATCAAAGATCGTGGTTCTGGAACAAGGTATTCAAAAAGGAGAACATACGCGAGTTGTACAGGAAAGAGACTGGCGAGGACATCCCGGAGCCCGTGCGCAGTTTTCTGTTCGATTACCCGAAGTTCAAGAGCGTGTATCTGAAAAACAAGCGCGAAACCGGCGACTGGTTCGGGAGAAAGGGAGAGGTTAAGTGAGAGGTGATTTAAATGAAGATGATAATGAGATATGTGGTAAATTCACGGCTCAGGCTTACCACGGGCATGGTGGTGAGCGGGATTGGTGCGATAGCGCTCGGATGGGCGGTTTTTATGCTGTTGTGGGAATATTCTAATGGAGTTATGGAACGATATACCTCATCAGATTATTTTGTGAGAATTGCGGGGTTTGCCATATTCATATTTTTCATCTGGCTGGGCAGGTATGCAGACAAAAAGCAGGAATGGCCCGATTATATCATAGAGGTATACGATGACGGCTGGATTCATTACCAGCTAAAGTATCGAGATAGCGATTACCGTATAAGGGATTGCTGGATACCTATGGATAAAATTGTTGGCATAGGAAAATATAAAAAAATATACTACAAAAAGAAAGGAAAATGGTACATACTGCTTGACTTTGGTTTTAC
>WAOZ01000110.1 GCA_015520975.1 DHVE2 group archaeon
ATACCATCGTCTAACAGCTTCGTAACTTTACTCTTTCTTTTTTGCTCAATATCTCAGCCACTTTTCTGTACGACAATCCGTAATGTGTGGGGAGTATTGCCAAAATTCGCACAGTTTCACTTTTTCTCCTTCTTACGAAAAGCTTATTTTTCCGCACTATATCTCTCAATCGGACGAGCATTTACTCCATCCCTCCTGCTATATCTCTTTCCTGGGGTAATGCTCACCCCTCTTTTTTATTTATCTCTCCCTTATGTTGTCATCCTCAATCAGATAATGGCATTCCTTATATAGTGGTTCGTAATAACCACAATATAGTTTGGTTTCCGAACTGGTGATATCCATGGACGAAAAAGATAAAAAAATAATAGAAATACTTCTTCAGGATTCCAGAACTAGTTATACTGAAATAGCTAAAAAACTGGGGATCAGTGATACCGCTGTGAGAAAGAGGATCAGAAATCTGGAAAAAAACGGGATAATCAAAGGATACACCATTTGCGTCGATCCGCATGCAATTGGATACAGATGCGTCGCAGTGCTTGGAATAGATGTGGATTCAGACAGATTTTACGATGTTGCTGCCGAACTGAGAAAAATGAAAGAGGTGCGATGTCTCGATATGACCAGCGGAGAAAACATGCTTATTGCAGAAGTCTGGGCCGAAGATGGAGAAGCGCTGGCAAAGTTCATATCAGAAAAGATCGGGAAAATAGAGGGTGTTAAAAAAGTCACATCTTCCGTAGTGCTGCAAAAATTGAAAGGATAATCATAGCAACATTATATCTTCGTAAGCAGATAATGCCGCCTTGGCGCCCTGACCTGCTGCGATTATTATTTGTCCCGCAGTGCCCGTCACATCACCAGCCGCATAAATCCTTTTAACATTTGTGCGCATGTTCAAATCCACTTTTATATAACCCTTGGAATCAGTTTCAACACCCAATTTCTTGGCTAACTGGCTCATAGGCACTAATCCAACATAGATGAATACGCCATCCACAGATTCCCTTTTCTCTTCACCTGTACTGCGATCTCTGTATACAATCTCACGAACTTTGGTATCACCCTCAATTCGAAGAACCTGAACATTGGTAAGATAGGGTATGCCTCTCTGAGAGATAATATCTCTATATGCAGCCTCACACATATATTTTGGCATAAACTCAAAAATAATCGGTTCAACACCTATGTCCTTTAGATATATCGCAGCGATAGCCCCGGAATTTCCACCGCCTATAACAGCCACTTTCTTCCCTCTGAAAAAGTATCCATCGCAGGTTACGCAGTAGGATACCCCTTTTCCAAAAAATTCCTTCTCTCCGGGTATTCCAAGTGTTTTGTGTGTTGTACCTGTGGCAAATATAATCGCTTTAGCTTTGTACTTACCCCGTTCCGTGGAAATGATAAAAACCTCATCTTCCTTGGTTATTTCCCGCACCTCGTTTCTTTCTGAAATTTCGATGTATTCCGATGCATGAGCTTTGAATATTTTTGCGAGTTCTTCGCCTTTAATGCCTTTATACCCGAGATAGTTCTCCACAAACGGTGCCTCTTCCGCTAGACCTCCTGCATTGCCCTTATCAATCACAACAGCGTTGAGTCCGGCGCGCTTTGCATAAATCCCCGCGCTAAGACCCGCAGGACCGGCACCTATTATGGCCACATCAACTTCCTTTGTTTCCGAAGAGGTTGTGGGAAGCACAAACCCGATTTCCATCGAATTCGCCTCCCACTTCATTTCATATTTTTGTACGCCTGCAGCACATATTCCACATAGTGTTCGTCAGGATATGCACCTATAAACTGAACATCCTCGTTGATAACTATGTGAGGGACACTCATCACGCCCCATCTATTTGCAAGCGCTGGAAATTCTATAGCCTCGACCATTTCGCCAGTAATGTTCTCGTTTATCATGGCAAATCTGTGAGCAGTTCTAACCGCTTTGGGACAATAAGGGCATGTGGGAGTGACGAAAACCTGTATCTTCAACGGCTTATCCACCATCATTAATTTTTCTTTGACCTCCGGATCAACATCCGCTTGTCTCCGCGATACATCAATTATATCCTCTATGAGCGAGGAAAATTCATATCCTGAGGGAAGACCAACATATCTTATGCGTCCACCGAATTTATCGCCATCCGTGACTATCACAGTAGGTGCATGCTCCACTCCGTATTTTTTGGCAATTTCATCGTCCACAGAATGATGCTGATATTCAATCAAATCGCTTAGTTCTGAAAGTTCCGACGCAATATCGGCAGTTACCTGACAGTACTGACATTTGCCATCAGTAAATACAAGCAGCAAAACTCTCTCCTTGAGCTTTTTCTCGAACTCATCTTTTAGGAATTTTCTATCTTTCTCACCTATGTATCCCATTTTTATCACCTTTTGAAATGGTTAAAACGCCACATATAAAAACATTTTCGGAACACATGTGGGTAATCACGCTTTTTTGCGAAATTTTTTTATATAAATTCAATATCGTAATTACGAGGTGGATATAAATGAGAGGTATATTATTCGCAGCAATAATTGGCATTTTGATTGTTTGTGGCACGGCGATAGGATACGGGGCACAGCCTATAACCGCAACATCGTTTCCGCCACAGGAGGTATGGACCGACTATTTCAAAGATATTTATCATTCAACATGGACCTACGATGCAACAGGTGATGATATCGCTGAAATTGAAATCACTACACTTAACACGACCACAAATGTTTTCAAAGTTTATCTTGCCGATGGTGCCACGGGGTCATTACTATACAACAACACATTCACCGATGTGGCCTATAATTTCGGAGCGAACAGGGTGGGTATAACTCCTTCGATTTACGGATTGCTGCATCTGAATGCCACATCCGCCGTGGAATACAAATATATGGCATTTACAAATGCATCGAACTTCAACAGATTATCCATTTACAGACTTGCTTACCCGTCATATGCGAATATATCGTACACGCACATTGATATACCAGCATCATTCACCGGTCCAGGTGGGCTTACAATTACAGTGAATACCTTCAAATATCTTCTCTGGATAGGGGATTACAACAACGATTCCAAACCTGAATTTGTTTACGCAGCCGTATATGGAGGAACACTGTTCGGCATAACATATTCAGTGCTTGATATAAAAATGCTTTATTACAATCTCACCCTCGCCTGGGATTGGAACACCACTTTCATACTGTCTTCATACGGTACTCCTGTTTCCTTCGGGTGGATTGATCTGAATGGCCACGGACTCAACGATTACGGTGGAGATTTAATAATAACGAATATTACCGGTACAAATACAACTTTAATGGCTCTGGATGTTGCCACGGGCTCCGAATTGTGGAACTTAACTCTAAGCGGGAATGTGATTCAGAGCGTCGCCCTTGATGGGCTTGAGGGAACAATCTATCAATTTGATTACAACAACGATGGCAACATAGATTTCGCTATTTCCACATATAACACAAACACAAAACAGAATGTCACTTATTTCATAAATGCAAACGGTACGGTTATGGGTTCTATGAAAACGGAGAGTTATATCTCAAAGTACTATTTTGCAATACCCACAATGGAAGGACAGCCTGCATTATTCAAAAACACCATTGATATAAATGGAGATGGGTTCGGTGAAGTGTTCTTTACAGACAACAACAGCGTTATTTACGCTTATGATGTGAAAGATAACACAACGATATGGAATTACACCTTGGTAAACACCAGCTATTACTATACAGTATATCTTTCAACCAGCGACATATCTGGAGATGGCATACCAGACATATTTATTGTAGGTGGATCCGATTCAACTGTCGGAAAAAATGTGAATTTAACAGCTCTCAATTCCAGTTCTGCAAGTATAATAATATGGACCGCATATTATCCGAATTTGCAGGGAGGAATATCGGGAACAATGGTCGTGAAAACAATCTCAGATCTGAATGGAGATGGTATTCAGGATTCATTGATACTTGGACCGTATGGAACAAATTCAAACGGAGTATATACGAATGCTACTGCAATCTCGATGGCAAACGGTGCTGTTCTGTGGACCACAACAGTGCAGACATATCTTGTGAATACAGATTACAGAAACTGGTCCGCAACTATAATGTTCGCAGGAGATATGACTGGAGATTCCGTCAGCGATGTGTGCGTGCAACTAACATACAACAACGCAACCACTGGATACTGGAGCTATATTGATTTTCTATCTGGTACAAATGGAAACTTACTGTGGGCAGGTGCGGATACAAATGATACTGCGTATCCTTCCGTGGTAGCGTTCGCGGCAGTTACTGCAAACACCGGCATAGATCAGTTCGATTTCAACGGCAACGGCATCATCGATGACATTATGATCATTACGGGAAACGCTGTGCAGATATACAGCATAGCAGGCATAGTCCCAGAATTTCCGTATATAGGAACAATTATCATGTTCGGTGTTATCCCTGTAGCTGCACTATTGCTCAGAAAGAGAAAAATCAGTGCCATATAATACCGCGTTCTGGATCCACCGTTATTTTTCCTTCAATTTTTATTTTGCCTGTTCCGGCTACGATGGATTTTCCCTTTGCTGCAAGTTCGTTAAGTTTACTTGGATCGTAGATGGGGGATTCCACAATTATGGCTTTAGCATCTCCAAAATCCATTTCGTCGCACAGTTCAGATACGATCACAACATCGCAAAGTTCGGGATAACGACACACCTCTCCGCTCACTATTATCTTTCCAAAACCGCTACCTCTCGCGATCACATCGCCGACGATCTGAACCCATACAAAATTCGTCGTTCCAGGAATGCCAGATGGCTCACCACCTGCAATAACCAGCACATCACCTTTTTTAACAAACTCGTATTTTTCGACGGTGTCAATGGCTTCTTTTACGGATCTGTCCGCGTATTCAAATCTTTCAACTTCAAAACCCTGCACACCCCAGTAAAGCGTCATTTTGCGAAGAACATCTCTGGAGTACGAAACGGCAAAAATTGGCATACTGGGTCTGTGTCTGGAAATCAAACGGGCGGTTTTGCCCGAGCGGGTCAGTATCAGAAGCGCATCGGCATTGATCTCCTTTGCCAGTAAAACCGCTGCATTACTCACACTTTCTGAAATGGTGCCCCTCAGTTCAAGCATTTTCTCGTGCTCCGAAAGCAGAACATCCGCCTTCTCGGCAACCTTTGATAGGACTTTCACCGCTTCAACCGGGTATTTCCCTATCGCCGTTTCACCAGATAACATAAGCGCATCGGCACCATCAAGAATGGCGTTGGCAATATCTGAAACCTCCGCTCTAGTGGGGTAAGGATTGTGGATCATAGTCTCAAGTATCTGCGTCGCAATTATACCTGGTTTGCCGTGCTCTCTGGCTTTTTTAAGAAGATATTTCTGCACACCCGGTAAATTTTCAACTGGAATCTCTGTGCCCAGATCTCCGCGGGCCACCATTATTCCGTCGCTCACTTCTAGTATGCTTTCTATGTTTTCCACGCCATCTCTGTTTTCTATTTTTGAAATTATCTGGGCATCGATGGATAGCTCTTTCAAAACCTTTCTGAGCTCGCAGACATCACGGGCATTTCGCACAAAAGATGCCGCAATGAAATCAACATCTGGGATTGATTTTATAAAATGCAGATCTCTGTCCTGAATGTAGAGAATGGGAATGTATGTATCGGGAATATTTACGCCCATTCTGGGTTTTATAACACCACCTCTGACCACACGCATACGCCACAGACCCTTGCTCTCACCCACAGTTTCTAAAACTATATCCCCGTCGTGTATCAGAACTTTCGTTCCTATGCTGAGGTATTCATAAACCACAGGCTGATTAAGCTCAATATCCCCTCCCTCTCCCAGCAAAATTTCAGTTTCGGGGACCAGCGAGGATAATTTTGCGGTTTTAACTCTTATCTCAGGACCTTTAATATCCATCATCACCCCAACGACCTTGTTTTCATCATTCGCCGCTTTCAGAAAGGTCTCTTTCAAGCGTCTGTGGGATTCCACTGTTCCGTGAGCAACATTGAGCCGGGCAACATCGCATCCTGCCTTTATCAATCTGCGCATTATCTCGTAATTCTCCACCGCAGGTCCAAGCGTGGCGATTATCTTTGTTTTTCTCATCGCGATCCCCATTAACCGGGATGCGGTGCATATAAATTAAATCTTTTGGGAAAAATTCACATAATTTGGTATCTTACCTATTCACAATGGATTTGACGATTGCAGATGTGATTCAGCCGCTATGGTTTATGCTTCCGGCATACATAGCAAACCCGGCAGCAGTTATTTTCAAAGGAAAAACGCCCATGGATTTCGGGAAAAAATTCATAGATGGGCGAAGAATCCTTGGCAAAGGCAAAACCTGGCGCGGTTTTTTCGGTGGCGCATTTTCGGGAATCGTTGTAGGACTCATTCAGAATTTTGTATCTGTAAATATAAAAACACCTCTATTTCCACCTTTTTCGTATTCGCTGTCACACGCCATGCTGATAATATCCCTGCTTTCTTTCGGCGCTATGCTGGGCGATGCTGTGGGTTCTTTCATAAAAAGAAGGCTTGGTATTGAAAGCGGTGGGAAAGCGTTTCTTCTTGATCAATTAGGATTTGTTTTAATGGCATGGTTCCTTCTTTACATTATTGCAAACACCTGGTTCTCAGAAAATTTTCTTAAACCAGTTCCAGTACTTGTGATACTGGTTTTGACTCCTGTGTTACACAGAGTTGTAAATATAATTGCTTACAAAATGGGAAAAAAAAGTGTTCCGTGGTGAAAATATTCATAGAATGTACCAAAATTTTTATATGTATTGGTTTAAATACACTACAGGGTGATGCAAAAATGAAAAAGATGATTGCGGCCATGATAATGATTGCAGTAATTTTGGCTATGCCCAATGTGGCATTTGCCACTACTCCGCGAGCAACGCACAGCATAACCACGGATAGCAGCATATATGTATCACAGCAGGCAGTGCACCTTCATATAATTGGATATAACAATTCATCATACAATTATTACCGAATTGTATGGTACAATGATACATATTCGACATACAATTCAACAGGTGCATTTTTAACCAACGACACAGGGATATACGATGTTGTGATACACATATATCTACCGCAAGGCGAAGGAATTAATGCGCTCAGATATACAATAGAGGTACAGTATTCAAATTCCACAGCGTTTCCATGGTGGAACACAGTAACAGATGTCAGCACAAATGTAACCGTGAGAAGAGGTATGCTCTTTGAAGAGAGCAAATACACCGGTGTACCAAATGAGTATGTACCGACAGATGATCTGTGGATCAATGTGTATGGAGAAAATAACGCAGAATATCAGATAGATATTACCGATTCAAGCAATATGCAGTATGCCGGGCCTGTGAGTGTGCAGACGGATAATAAGGGATATGGTGTAACGCATCTTGTTATCCCTGGATCCATTGATGACGGTGTGTATTATGTAAATCTGTATCTAAATGGAACCCTTGTCCAGAGAAAAACAATTACTATCACATCAATAGTTATAAATGCAGTTATGGATAAAACTGTATATTTGAGAGCAGAGAATTTTGCTGTGTATTACAGCGTTAGCTGGATAAAAACAGGTGAGAATATAAATGATGCCACAATAAAATGGGAAATTCTGTACAGTAACTATACCCGCGCAGCCGGACCGTACTGGTCTGATAAGTCCCCTATAATTTCAAGAACTCTGAGAGATTACGATCTGCCTTTTGGAGCATATATACTCAAGATGGAATGCAACTACACATACAATAATTCATTGCACCACGCTGAAAAGTACATCACATTCTACATAGGAACATTCTCATCAAGGATATATATAAATACCCTTGATGGTGAAACCGCACCTGGAGACAGAATAAGCATTACTGTTTATTCCTATGCGTCCTACAACTGGTATACATCTCCTGTTAAAAACGCAACGATCAATTACATCAGCATAAAAAATGTTGTGCACTGGAATGAAACAGAGCTTGATAATTATACCAATCTTCACACAAATCTGGATGGAATAAGACAGCTCATATGGACCATACCAACCGTGGAGATAGGTAGCGAAATAAAAATAACCGTGAACATCAGTTATAACGGTGAATATACAGAATATGTCAGAACCTTCACCGTTACCTCCGGAAGCGTGCTTACTATCGAAACAGATAAAGATGAATACCTAACGGGAGATGTCATGCACATCACTGCAAATGTAAAGCATCCAGATAATGTGCAGATAACTTCCTATCAGTTCATCATATATTCGCCGGGCAGAAGAGTGCTTTATTACACTGTGACCAGCAATCCAACCGTCTCTTATGCAATACCGAATGATATCCAGGGCAAGATAAAGATATATGCCTCGGCACATCTATCGAGCGGGGAAGTTATCTATGATATAGATTATGTCCCAGTGTATTACGGATATATTTACATCACTCCTTCTGACTGGACATATAAACAGAGCGGTGAGACAATAAGCATCTACACAACATTAACATCCAATGTTATGACACATCCAACATACACATATACCGTGTTCGATGATAACGGAAACATAGTGATGAAAACCGTGTCTTCAATGCAAACATTCAATTTCACTATCCCAGCAAATCCATCAGACAGTTATGTAATAAGAGTGGAGGCAATACAGGATGAATACTATGTTTCCAACTCAATCCAGATAATGCAGTTTATGGGCTATGATGTCCAGGCCACTGTTATCACAAAATCCAAGTTCCAGAATATGATATACGAGCCAGGGCAGACAATACAGATAAAATACAACATAACAAAATACGGTGATTTCGATTCTCATGTTGTTATCTTGCACTGGGCAATTTTCGGCACTGATTACAAGTGGTACAGAATAATTAACACAAACGAATTCACCGGCACAATAAATCTGACGATACCATCAGATCTGAAAGGCAACATACTAATCCAGATCTGGGTTGAAGACGGAAACGGTGTGGCATCTACTGTGTCGATAATACCCATCGATGTGGAATCCGGTTCGTGGTCTATGCAGGATATTGCAGGTATGCCCATGGCAGCATTCCTTAATCTTGTGCTGGTCATAATTGCACTGATAATAGCCATCGTAGCGCTGATCATGATATTCCGCGGTCGTTCTGGTACTTCGGGAGGTACTGTAATCGCTCCACCCAAACGAAAGAAAACAGCACCCAAACCTTTCGAGCCACAGGAAACAGAAACAGCACAGCAGCCGCAGACTCCACCGCCAGCAGAAGAAGAACCTTTGATGGACGAAAATGAACTCGAACCCTAATTTTTTCTTATTTTGTTATATTTTTGATGTTATTCTTAAGGATTGTTAGAAAAAGTTTAAATCTGCAGATGTTTTACTAAACACCGTGAAAGAACTGCTGCTCATGTTCGTGCTGCTCACATCGTATGTTGGTTCGCCTGCGCATATACCAAATTTTGATAATTTTACTACCCCTGCACTTGAACCAGGGCACAGCGGAGTTTTCAATTTCACGATTCAAAACAGATATGTTGCGCCCATGTACGGCACGGTGCTTGATATAGAGATATACAAATGGGCAACGACGGATGGAAGTATGGATATTACATCTATTAACCCTCACCCATATATAGTGGAATCAAAAAGTCTCGAATACACGGTAACACTTGGCACAATAAACCCCGGCCAGTACGCTCCCGTAAGATTTCATGTTTATGCCCCTTCAGGCACACCCGATGGCGTGTATTTTGTTAGATTTCACCTTCGATTCACATACAACGGCAGCGTTTACAAAATGTGGTCTCCGGGCTATTTTACCAAAGAGGAATGGGATAAGGCCACCGAAAACAACACCTTAAATCTCCAGTATCTTTCCTATGTGCTGGGCGATAAGGTGGACGGCATTATCCCTGATTCATCATTCAGTGTGCAAAGCAGTATGCTCTGGATTCTATATGTACTAACCGGTGCTTCCGCCGTCGTTGGAATATTCGCAG
>WAOZ01000111.1 GCA_015520975.1 DHVE2 group archaeon
AGATGTGTATAAGAGACAGGTATAAAGATACACATCCTCGAGGGTAACCTCTTCCACAGAGACGCTTTCTGCTTTAATTTTTTTAATCAGTTCGATAGCCTCGTCCCTGCTTTTTGCGTATATTATCTTTCTGTCTCCAAGGTCGATATGCTCATCGGCAGTCATTTTAATCACATTTTTGACAACTATTTTGTGCGTGTACGGAATCTTCGCTTTTAGTTCTTCAACAGTGCCTGAAACGGCACTCACACCTTTGCTTATCATAATTATTCTATCGCCGATCATTTCCGCCTCTCTCATATCGTGCGTTGTTAAAATTATGGTTTTTCCTTTATTTGCCTCCTCCCGAAGTGATTTCCATACTACATATCTTGCCTCAACATCCAGCCCGCTTGACGGTTCATCTAAAAATATTACATTGGCACCTGAAGCGAGTACCATTGCAACGGCAATTCTTTTTCTCTGTCCGCCGCTGAGCTGTATCGCGGGGATGGTTCTGACGCTCCACAAATCGAGGGCTTTTAAATATCGCTCACCGATACTTTCCGCATTCTTTTTATCCTGCCCGCGAACGAGAAGATATCCTTTGATGGCATCCCATGGTGTCCAGTTGAAATCCACCTTTATATCCTGCGGGCAGAGCGCAATAAGTTTTCTCACTTTCCATACATCTTCCACCGTGGAGAATCCCTCAACTATTGCTTCTCCCCGCGTTGGCTTCAAAAGTGTGGTGAGCATACCTATCGTTGTGGTCTTTCCCGCCCCGTTTGGTCCGAGAAGCACTGTTATCTTGCCCCGCTCTGCTTTGAAATTCACATCTCTGGCGCCCCATACCCCGTTACTGTATCTTTTTCCAAGATGCTTGGCGATGACGCTCATATACTCACCATCCGAACCATGTGTTTTTTGACACGAGCAACGCAACACCGGCAACTATAAGCAGTACAGGTCCGATGAGGCATATATTAAAGTGTATGATTCCCAGCATTTCCAGAAGCCAGAGCGCACCTATCAGAATCAGAAATACTCCAGTGGTTATTCGCATTCCAGATACCCTCATTTTCTGATCACCCTCTCCACTTTTGCGTTTTTGCTAATATTAATATTTTCCGCAATCACGACGCCTATCTGACAGTTATCTCCTATCATAACATCCTCACCGTTCACCTCTTCCGCTGTCACGCACTCCAGATATACTCTTTCGCCTGAAATTTTTTTGGCGCTGAGTTTGCCCTTAAAGCGTCTAAACAGTCCCCTTTTCGCCTTTATTTCTATGTCCTCTCCCTCAATTTCATCAACTCTGCACCTTCCGTCCATTTTTATCTTTAAATTTTCTGCTTTGATTTTGTTTGCATTTACACTGCCACCTATACTTATATTCTCTCCCTCCAGTTCTTCGCAGCTGATCATACCACCGATTCGGACAGTTTCTCCTTTTATGTATTTTCCAGTAAGTAGTCCTGCAGCAGCGATATTCTCCGCGATCAGGTCTCCGTCTATTTTTGCGCTACCCGCCGATTTGAAACTATCAGTGTTTATGTTTCCGTCCGATGATAGCGCCCCGGATACCGATATCTTCTCAGCATGTATATCACCGTTAATTTTGATACTGCCCGCGGCGGATATGTATCCGTATGTTCCGGGACCGAGTGTGCAACTTCCGGCGCATTTATAGTCTCTCTTGGAGGTGTTACCACCAAAATTTAAATCTATTTTTTCATTCATTTTTTTCATTGCGTAATCTATCTTTTTGGTCATTTCCTCCTCAGAAAACTCATTTTCCTCCTCAGAAAATACCTCAACTTCATCTTTATCTTTTAAATATCTCTGGAGAATGTCCTCATAAGTTTCACGGGATATATCCCCGTTTTCGTATCTTTCACGCAGTTTTTTAATGAACTCATCTTCCATAGATGCACCATGGAACAGTGTGATATAAACTTTTTTTATAAAAATTTTAATTTTAAATTGAACCTGGCAGTTGAACTATCAACCTATAGGTTGAAATAAGAGAAAAGCATATCCCTTCTTATGGAAGATTCGTTCAGATACATACTGGAAATCCTCACCCCGAGGAGATTCGCGATACTCAAATATCTGATGAAAGAGAGGCATCCTGAAGAGGTGGCCCGAGAGTTTTCAGTATCTAGGCAGGCGGCCGATAAACATCTTGCGATTCTGTATCGAGCAGGGCTTGTTGAGAAACACATAAAGGAGGGCACGAGGCCCATGGTGTATTATCAAACAACAGACGCAGGTGCTAAATTCATGAATGACATAGTGGAAGCTATAGAAAATCACATACTTGAAATAAAAAAACAGATTTCCGATAAAATCCGTGAATTTGATGAGATGCTTGTCAACGGAGAGTTATCTGAACGGGAGTACTGGCACCTCAGGCGCAAGCTGGAGGTGAGATTCGAATGGGTGAAATCGTAATACGCAGAGGAACGAGGAAAGACCTTGCAAAGATCCCAGAAATACTGATGGAGTCTTATAAAGGTATTGAAGAATACGGCGAGGAAAACATTGATAAGGCGAGAAAATACATTGAAGATCTGTATGAGGAGGATCCCGAATGCTTTTTTGTTGCGGAGATCGATGGTGAGATAGTCGGTTTCATTTTCTGCAACAGATTCTGGTACAGTAAATTTGAGCATTCTCGTGTTGGTGCCATTCATGAAATCGTGGTTTTGCCGAGTCATCGTCATGAAGGGATAGGAAAACTTCTTATAGACACAGCCATAAAAGAACTTGGTGCGGGAAAAGTAGAACTCTGGGTGGGCGAGAAAAATGAGAAGGCGATAAAATTTTATGAAAAACTGGGGTTTGAGAAAAAAGAAACTGCTGGAAAATGGATAAGGATGGTGATGAGAAAATGAGCTGGTACAGGTTGCTGTATCCTATGCGAACATACCTGATAGTGAGCGGCGCAGGTGAAGAGACGGATGTGATGGCTGCGGACTGGGTGACAGTGCTTTCTATGAAGCCTTCACTTGTGGGCGTTGCAGTATCTCCCAAAAGGTATACCCATAAACTGATCAAAAAATACGGAGAGTTTGTGATCGCTGTGCCCGAGATGAGCATGCTAAGAGATGTGTGGATCGCCGGCACGGAAAGCGGGCCATCTAAACTGGAAAGAATGAATATATCGTTGGAAAAATCTGAAAAGATAAAGGTGCCGCAAATCAAAGAATGTCTGGCAAATCTTGAATGCAAAGTTGTCGATTCAGCACAATACGGAGACCATACCTTTTTTGTCGGTGAGGTTGTAAATGCTGTCTATGACAAAAATGCATATCCCCGGGGAATACCAGATGTTAAAAACGCAGATTTTATGGCACACAGCGGATGGACAAAATTCGTGAGATTCAGAGAAGAAGAAATAGAAGCTGAATAAAAATGCATTATATTGCTTCTACAACTTTTTTTATGTTGGGGCGCTCTTTGTAGAACATTCTGCTACCGCATTCGCATTCAAGTTGGTGTACGCCGAGCTCGCTTGTAAGTGGTCTGCCACATCTCGCGCATCTATACATTGACCATCACCTTGCGCCATTCTTTATAAACATCGGGTGTATAGGCACCACCGGCGAATTTCAAGCCGCAATGTTTGCATACCCAGATACCCGTGGACTCTCTTTTCACGGCATATTTATGACATCTCGGGCACAGATGTTTTTTCTCCTTCTCTTTCATTATGTCTGCCCATCTGTAACGCAGAGATATGCCGTATCTGGGACCGAAACGCCCGGCGATCCCGACTTTTTTAGTTCTCTTTGCCATCTGAATCACCCATAATGATACTTCTGATTTTTCGTCCGATATCTATGCTCATATTTATAGCTTTCTTCACCTCATCGTATGTGAATGTTCCATTGAGCCCCTTCTGCATGGCATTTATGTATCCGTTTTCGTTGGTTGTCACAGTGAGTCTAGCGGAGGCTATGCTTTCCTCATCCAAATTTGGATCTGCGACAATCCAATTTCCTATCTTTGCGAATGTTACCGGCACGGGGTAATGCTGTATGGGCAGTTTAAAATCATCGCCAAGGTCGTGCTTGGATGCTGGTACAACTGCGTCAGTAAGCGCAGCCAATGCGCCTATGCCGGAGGCATCGAAAAGATTGCCGTCGTAGTCTAGCACATGAATATCTATGAAAACAATCCATACCTTTTCGCCTTCCTCAATCACAAGTTTTTCGAGGTCTATTGCATGTCCTTCCCTTATCCCCCTATCAACCACTCTGGCAAGTTCTATCGCTTCCTCACCCGGAGGTCCAGGCTCAAAGGTAGGGGATGCAAGTGGCACGAGTTCGGCATTTGTGGTCAAAATTCCGCTGTTGGGAGTGTCCGGGAAAGGTGTGCCTATTTCGACCTTAACACCCACAAGAACTTTTGTATTTCCCAGTTCAACAAGGGCTGAGCCTTCTGCTCTAGATGCGAAGCCTTTAGTTATTTTCAGAGGCCTTATTTCATCAAAATGCCTGCCGTCGATTCTCGTGCCCTTTGATGCCAATTTATGAATGTAATCTCTTTTCATTTCGGGTACAACACCCTCTGTGAATTTTGTAGCACCCATTTATTCCACCTCTTCAATTTCTGTATATTTTCTCTTAAGCGCCTCAATCTGCATCCGATGTATTTCCTGCGCGGCTTCCATGGCCATATCCATCGCAGTTATCAGCTCTTCATAACTCATATCGCCATCCATCTGCAAAAGCGCGATCTCTTTGGTGCGTGGGATTATCGCCATGGGCACATCCGCCTCACCGTAATTATCTTCCTCTTTATTCAAGTCCAGAACGACCACACCATCAATTTTACCGGCGGCGCATCCAACTATGAGATCTTTCATAGGTATGCCTGCATCTGCAAGCGCCAGTGAAGCAACGGTTATACCCGCAACACGCGTACCCGCATCGGCCTGCAGCACCTCTATGAAAACATCTATCGTCGTTCTGGGGAACCTCTCTGTGAATATCACACTTTCAAGCGCTTCGCTTATGACTTTGCTTAGCTCAACACTTCTTCTGTCAGGACCCGGTTTTTTTCGCTCGTCAACACTGAATGATGCCATATTGTATCGCGCACGCACAATGGCTTTATTTGGATCCTGAATATGTTTTGGATATGCCTCTCTTGGACCATAAACAGCAGCTATTATCTTATTTCCGCCCCATTCTATGTATGCGGAACCGTCGGCGCGTTTTAACACGCCCACTTCCATTTTTATGGGCCGAAGTTGATTCGGTAAGCGCCCATCAATTCTCAAACCGTTATCATCGATGAGTTTTATATCACTCTTCATTCCCATTACTTTCACCTCTTTCCTCTTCTAGAAATGCTTTAATCCTATCTGTGAGGCCGTAGGTATGCGCCTCGCTTTCAATCATCCTTATGGCTTTTATCACCGTTATTATGCCTTCCGGCGGGCCTGAAACCCATATAACTCCGTTCTGGCCAACATATACACGACAACCAGTGTATTCTTTGAGCATCTGTATCATTGACCCTCCCTTGCCTATCACACGGGGCACTTTTGAAGGTGAGATTTTCAATATATGTCCTCCTTCAAGTTTTCTGAGACCCTGCTCTTTCATTGTTATCCATACCTGACCAAGCTCATTTACATTACTCACCTTCGCGATTATAACGTCTCCAATACTGAGATACCGGCCCGTGTCTCCAAAATCCACTTTCCATGGGACATCATTTACATGCAGTGGTGCGTAATACGGCGCGTTTATATCCACTACCCAGTTCATAGGTGCCAGATCCACGATTTTTCCTATGACCTTATCTCCTCGTTTGGGGATGTAGCAGCCGGATAGTGGAATAACATTCACATATCCTGCGCGCAAATCCAGAATTCCCAGATACGCAGAATACATTTTTCCATTTTCCACAAATACTCCATTACCCGGCTTTCCACTTTCATTTAACAGCTCTCCGGGTACAACAATTCTCCGAATTCCTGTTTTTTCTTCCATAATCAACTACCTCCTGTTTTTAAGAATTTTTGTTTGAACATTACCATGCGTTTTCTTGTTAAGCATATCAAGAAATTCACCCTGAATTCCAGCGGGTATTTCAACCACGCCAATCCAGGAACCGTCGGGCTGCCATTCTTCCTGCACAATAGCACCCATTCTCGTTAGTTCTCCATAAATCTTCCCGTACATATCTCCGCTGACTTTTATGGCAATTCTCAGTTTTTCAAAACGAATAGGTATCAAAGGTTTGAGTGCCTTCAAAACAATCGGAATCTGCGCTTCCACGGGTTTGAGTGGATCTATATGAACCTTTGCCTCTTCCATTGCCAGCTCAATTCTCTGCGGTGGGTGAGGTGCACCCGTCTGTGGGTTTATGGCATTCCTTGCAATCTCCATTATTATCCTCTTTTTCTTCTCTTCAAGCATTTTTCTTCTCTGTTCCGTGGTGAGTTGCACTTGGCCCTTGAGAACAATTTCTTTCGCAATGGTATTCACATCCGTTGTACCGAAGACTTCTTTTATTGCATCTTCGCCAGCCCTATCTCCTTTCTTTGCATCCTTGAAGATGGTGTCTATAACAAGATAATCCACCACATTCTCTATTTTTCCGCTTTTTATGTCGTCTATAACATTTGGATCTATCAAAATCTCAAACCTGTGACCTTTATGCTCGTATCTTGCCACGACGGCATCTTCTAACCGCACCATTTTTATTCCTCACCCTTCTCCTCCTTCTTGTGCTCTTTTATGTATTTCTCCACATATTTCTTAACTTCGTCTTGGGTCATAACGGTGAATTTCTTGCCCTCACGGATGTATCCTATCTCTATTGTGAGTCTGGTGAGATCATCTTCACTGACGGAATCAATGCCTTTCAGTCCAAGCATAATGGCCTCTTCAAAGCTCAAATCTTCTCTGTATTCCTTCTCGAAAAGTTCCATAACGATTTCTCTGCCTCCGCCTATGCAATCCGCTTTGTAGCCCATTATCGTTCCACTGGGATCTGTTTCCAGAAGATGTATGCCTATATCGTCAATACCTGCTATAAGAATTGATGCGCCAAATGGTCTCACACCGCCGTACTGGGTGTACTGCTGCTTGAAATCACCTATTCTCTTCACCAGATGTTCCACAGGTACTCTTTCACCATAGGTGACACGCTCTATCTGAGCCACAAGCCTTGCATAGTCCACAAGTACGCGCGCATCAGCTACAAGCCCGGAAGTGGCACAGCCAATGTGCTCATCAATATAGAAAATTTTCTCCATTGTTGAGGGCTCTATGAGCCTGCTTTTTATGCGTTTGTCAACCATCAAAAGCACACCATCTTTGAATTTTATACCAATGGTGGTCGTGCCACGTTTTACCGCCGAGCGCGCATATTCAACTTGAAACAATCTCCCATCTGGACTAAATACCGTTATTGCCCTATCATATGCCATCTGTGCTGGTTGCATTATGTATCACCTCTCTTCACTACTCTTCCCGATGGATTATATCTTCTCATTATAAAATCTTATGCCCAAAGTTCAGATTATCTTAAAATCATCTATGACTTTTATTGCATTTGCCACCGCGACATATTCGCTCCACAAAAAGATTTTAAAAGTCCCGGCTCCCGGATTCGAACCGGGGACCTGCGGATCTCTGCTGAGCGGCGTTAATGCCCTCCCCGGGGCATTGCCCAACTACAGTCCGCCGCTCTAGCCAGACTGAGCTAAGCCGGGTCAGTATGGAAATTAAGATGTGATATTTAAGATTTATGCGTGTTGCGGGTAAGTTGTGTTATCTGGAAAATAGTTCGCAAGGATTTAAATACGGGGTTGATGTACAAGAATCAGAAGCGAGCACCTTAAAAATGAATGAGCCTGGAAAGCAGAAGAAAACGAGCGGGAAAGATGTAATTGCCCATAACCAAAGAGTATATGGGGGTTTAGAAAAGAGCAATGCCCTTTCAAGGGATGGGTTTGGAAAGGGAAACCATAGGTGTCCCTTTTAGGGGGTTTAGAAAGGGGGCCTTGCCCCCTTCTTTGCGAGTATTTCTTTTTCCACTCTGGAGATTTGCTTAGTTTGAGCAATCTCCGACGCAATCCATGACGAGCATTTTCGCGGATTGCAATGTATGGTTTTCCACCTCTGTTCAGCACAAATCGGATGTTTCGCAGGGAATCGTAGCCCTTGTCCACATAGACTTCCTCTATTCTCTTCTCTTCCTCCAAAAGAGGAATGAGATAAGGGGAATCGTTCACATGCCATTTAGTAACGATTGCGTTGGTAATGAGCTTTGTGTTAATATCCACAGCAACGTGCAATTTCAGCCCTTCTCTGAGTTTTCCTATCTCTCCGATTCGCTGCGTGTAGTAGTATGAACGGTAAGAGAGTTGAATACCTGTGGAGTCCACGGCAAATTTGCTCGGTATTCCCACTATTTTCACTATTTCTCTAAGCACTATGCGGAGCCAGTGCTCCGGTATCCTTTTGAGCTCTCTTGAAATTGTGCTTAGAACCCCTTTCTTTAAAAGAAAGGTGTCATAGCCCCATGAAACGGGGCTTGCTCACATCTTCCGATGCTCGTTCATCCCCAAAGAATCTGAAATCTGGAGCATCCTTTCTATACTTCCTACAT
>WAOZ01000112.1 GCA_015520975.1 DHVE2 group archaeon
CTCTTGAAATTGTGCTTTTGTGCGGGATTTTCTTCAGTTTCATTACCCTTCGGATTTTGTCCATAACTCTGATCATGCGGAGCATCCTGCTTATATTTCCACCGTACTGTGCCAGCACTATCAGCATTATGTGCTGGCATATCTCCGGTAGCAGGAGGTTATAGGAACCCGCTGGTGGTTCCTATGTGAATACTTGCTCCAGTAAAGCGGTATTCTCGCCCTCTTTAACACTCTCACCCCTATCTTTACTATCCTGTAAATGTCTAATTTCCTGCTCATCTTTTATTAATCTTTACTATTTTATTTTTCTGTAGGGTTGTAGCTTATCCCACAGCCCAAAAAATTCTTTTAGATGATGCATTTTATGACTCTGTGAAAGTTTATGTTGAAGCCTACGGATGCTCGCAGAACATAGCCGAAACCCATATGCTTGCCTCCTGTTTAGGCGAGATTACGAATACGCCGGAGGACGCGGATATTATAGTCTTGGGTACCTGTGTGGTTATTGAGCATACTGAAAACCGAATGCTCAGACGGATCGATGAACTCGCAGAATACGATAAAAAACTCATTGTTTACGGATGCTTGCCATCTGCGTTGAAAGAGCGTATGAGTAAGTTTGAGGATAAGAATGTAATATCCGTTCCAACTTGGGAATTTGACAGATTCTGCGGCGGTAATACTTTGAATAATGCGTTTGTATGGGACGGTGTTGCCACGATACCCATAGCTAACGGTTGTCTGGGCAACTGCGCATACTGCATAACGCGTGTAGCCCGTGGTCATCTCAGAAGCCGTGAGCCGCGGTGGATCGAGTCCATACTAAAAAAAAGTCTGCAATCTGGGGCATGCGAAATAAGACTGAGCGCACAAGATACCGCTGCGTATGGTAAGGATATTGGAAAAACGCTACCCGAATTGTTGAGAATGCTCGTTTCTATTGACGGTGATTTTATGATAAGAGTGGGTATGATGGAGCCCAGAGAGACGCAGAGTATACTGAATGAACTTGTGAATGTGTATCAGCATCCCAAAATTTTCAAGTTTATTCATTTACCTGTTCAGAGCGGGAGCGATCGCATACTTGCGAGAATGCTCAGGGGGTACTGTGTATCTGATTTCCTGCGCATAGTGAACTCTTTCCGAAAAGAAATTCCTGAACTTATGCTTTCAACTGATATAATCGTGGGTTTTCCCGGGGAGGATGATGAAGATTTTGATGACACGGTAAAGCTCATTGAGAGCGTCGAGCCCGATATACTCAACATAACGCGTTTTTCACCCCGTCCAAAGACACCAGCGAAAAAATGGAAAAGGCCATCCACGAATGTGGTTAAATACAGAAGCAAGTATCTGGCGGAGTTGCACGCATCCATACTGCAGAAAAAAAATGAGAGATATGTGGGCAGAGAGGAGAAGGTACTTGTAACCTCACGCGGGAAAAGAGGAAGGTACATGGCAAGAACCATACATTATCGGCCTGTGATTCTGGACGATGTGGAGATAGGGAAATGGTATCGCGTGGAATTAACAGAGGCGGTTATAACGCATTTTGAAGCGCGAATTTTGGAGAAAATAAAGTGAAGAAAACTATTTTTCTCGGCGGAAAATTTTTATTCTTTAAATGACTTACCCTTTTAGAGGTGGTTTAAAATGCCAAGTCTTCTGAGAAGATCAAAGCCCAGAGAAGGGTTTGGAATTCGTGAACCCAGAAAATATATTGACCTGAACGATTACGATACGGGTATAGAGGCTGAGGCCACCGGGCCTATGGTGCATGTTGCTGAAATATATCGGTATGAAGATATCCGGCATCTATCAGATTTTGTGTATAATGGAGATATACTGATGATTGATTATTCGAGCGTGGCGAATGATGAGCTAACTTTAAGAAGAATCATTAGCGAACTCAAAAGTATAGCGAAGGATGTCAATGGCGATGTTGCTGGGATAGGCAAGAATTTCCTCATGGTGACCCCCACGGGAATAAAAATCGATAGACGAAAGATAAGATTTTCGTAAAATCTCTAGCAGTTTATTATTTTCATTATTTTGTATCTCTGGTACCCGCACAAAACCTTTATGTATCCTTCGATATTGAGGGATATATCTGCTTTTAATGTATCCAGATCCCGCAGTTTGGTGGGTGTGGCAACCACTAAAATATTGTTCTTGCCGACCATTTTTATAACTTCCTCGCTGAACTGCTGATTTCCACGGCCGAATATGAACCCTTGCGAGCCTATCGGTGAAATCACTATAACTGCGTTTTTGTACTTTTTCAAGAGCGTGAGGATATCCTTTTCTGATAAATCCGCGCCGATGTTTTTTCGATTATAGATGGCGTCTACACCTAAAAGGGTATTTTTCACACCCAAAACCTTGGCAATTCTCGCCACCGTTGTACCCGCACCGAAAAAATAGAGGATTCCTGGATCATACATCTCTTCAACGAAGAATTCTGCGATATCGCTTTTTTCCTGCTCGTCATCCCCGTGATACACCGATTTGCTGCTCTGAACCATGTCGCTTACGAAGGGCACTTTCACTATAGCGTACAGTTTGACGGAGAGTCTGTTGTGACGGTATGCTTCTTCGTCTATATCCAGCACCTCACCATCTTTTATCGATGCCTTATGTTCAATAAACGCTTTTAAGACATATGCGCCTTTTTCCGGGGAGACTGCGAATACCGATGAATACATTTTCACACCGCTGGGAATTCCCAAAATCGGTACATTTTTTGAAACCACACTGGCCACATCACGGGCCGTACCATCGCCGCCAACAAACACCATGATATCCACGGCTTCATCCAGCAACGCTCGGACGGTGTTAATTGTATCCGTTGCCGTGGTAATCTCCGGCGTGTTATAAATTATCTTGTATTTGAAATTGAGCTTTTTTATGTAATTCTCACCCATTATACCTGAAGGCACGAAAAATTCCGCGTTCACATCGCCAAGCGCTCCGAGAAATCGCTTTGCTCTCTCTGGGGTCACAGGTGTTGCGCCTCTGCGCAGTGCCTCTTCCAGAACATTGTCCGTTCCTTTGAGGCCCACGCGGCCCCCCATCCCGGCAATGGGGTTAACGAGAAAGCCTATCCTTGACATATCTCGCAACCTCGCAGATGTTTTCCGGTGTGAGTTCTTCAGCGCGCTTATCACCGTAGGGC
>WAOZ01000113.1 GCA_015520975.1 DHVE2 group archaeon
CGTACATAGACCCGAAAACTAATGTACAGGCAAAATACGGGATGGGAATATTCGGGGATAATATAGGAAATGTCACCACGAAAAAAGCTGATGTGAATGTGGTTGTGGATAAGCATGTGTACTATGGCTATACCATGGCACGGGCCGTTGGAAACTACAACGAGACGAATCAAACCTTCTGGGGAAAGATTACGGGGTTTGGGGTAAGCATATACTCTTCTAATGTGAATGGAAAGTTCTACTCCGCGATAGTGAAAGACAATATCACCATATCACAGCAAATCAATCTTTCCAAAGAGAATCAAAAAATAATTTACACTGAGACGAAGGATTACAAACTGTTTAATAATCTATTGAAGCTTCATGCGGTGTTTTCCAATTTTACGGTAGAAAGCAACACAACGGGAGATATAAACATAATACAGGGGAACAACACCACGTACGTGGAGCATCAGGGTATGGTTCTATATCTTCAGGGATATTTAGGAACAGGATCGTCTCTCACCGGTCAAATTCCCTCGGGCATAATGATGAGAAATCTAACTGCGGGACTGGGAGTGCCCGATGAAGGGCAGAACGAGAGTGAGCTAGTGGAGTATATCAACGCAACACCGATGCAGAATGTAGATAATCCCGTGCTATATAACGCGAGGTATTTGGGTGAGGAAACAACCATGAACGTCCCGCTCATATTTGGCGGATTTTCGGCGATAATAAGCGTGTTCGTGGCGATAGGGTGGATGAGGATTGGAATAATGATGCACAGCGTGAATCAGCAAAATAGAGAGAAAGCGAAAGACATGATATTCAAAGCGTCCATAGGGACGATAATCTCGGCGATGGTAATATTTGGCTGGGCAAATTTAGTTGGATTGATGAACTGGGTGTTTGGAGGGTGAAAGATGAAAGTGAGAAAAGATTTCTCGAAGGTGTTCAAAAAAGAGGAAGGGTTTGGTGGGGAGGAGGCGATAGTTATGGCGGTGATGGCTGTAATATCTCTCTGGCTTGTTTATACTGTAAACACCACCATAGTAAATATGAGCTGGAAAGGATTTGTGAGCTATATGCAGCCCGATTATCTGTACCCGCCCTTTGATGGCGGATATGGTTCTTATCCCGGGCATAATGTCATTTCAGCCGCAATATATCTCCAGCAAAATGTGGTTATGAAATACATAGTAAATTCGCTGTTTTTCCTGATTCTGCTCTTCGTGGGTCTTGCATACATCTACTCCGATTTATTTGAGCAGCATTTTGGAAAATTGAAAACCATGCTACCGAGAGTGGTCTTTGGATTGGTTCTTGCATACACCTCCCTCTACATTGTGGAGGCTCTGATGATTATAAGTAAGGCAGGGTACCTGATGTTTTACAACCTTAGTGTTTTCAATTCGTGGAAGCAGGCGAATTATATAATGAAGGTTGCGCCGGAGATAAGACTGGTATCATCTAATAGCCCCTTTGCCCAGGTGAATCAGGTAGCGAATATGTACTGGCATTATCTATGGGTATTCATAATAATGGCGGAAGCACTCTCTCTATTAGTCTTCGTAGCATTTCGCATGGTTCTTCTGGCGGTGCTCATTGTAATTCTACCCATAGCATCCATTTTACTCATCCACCCGTGGACCCAGAGCATCGGCTCGCGCCTCTGGTGGCTTGCAATCTCATTGATATTCATCCCAATCGTGATGATTATCCCGCTCATGCTCTCTACCGTTATTGGCAACTCAGTGGCTTTCTTCATTGCTTCCCTTACTGCGATTCTGGGGTCAATATATTTGCTTGCAAAAGAGCCAGCCATGCTGAGCGGGGCGGGTTTTCAAAAAGCGGGTAATTTGTTAACCGGCGGTGTGGTTGGTGGTGGTGCAGCAGGTAACATGATAACTTCGGTTTCCGGAGCGGTAGGGAAAGGAATTTCTGGAAAACTTTCTGGGGGTATTATGGATAAAGCGCTGGATAAGTTTATTGATAAAGGTTTGGATAAGGCTCTGGATAAAGTGTTTGGGGATGATAAAAAATCGCGGCAAGGACAGATTACAATATACAGTTATTCGGTTAGTCAAACGACGGTAAACATCTCTGGATATGCCATGAAAAAAGGAGGGCTGGAGAAATGATTGAGGAGCTCCGAGTTGAAGTGCCGGAAAATTTCGGCAGGAAGATGAGCATCGGGGTGTTCAATGTCCGCGATTTATTCATATTCATCATCATATTTGTGGCATTTATAGCGGTTGCTCTTGTTATTCCGAATGTATGGGCTGCCTTGGGTGTGGTGATTTTCGGATTCGTAATCGCTTGGATGTTTGCATTCTGGAAGATAGACCAGATGGACTTTTACTC
>WAOZ01000114.1 GCA_015520975.1 DHVE2 group archaeon
AGATGTATTAGTATACAAATTATTAAACGAAGTATTGTATATATAAATCACAGAGTTGTGGAAATTGGGAGACGGACCATAATTAGGCGAATTTGTTAAGGAAAGCTTATCAAACACAGAATTTCTGATAACTAGGTTCTGCGTTTTACCGGTGACATTGAACCACCCGGGATAGAGAAGTTTTGAATTTATGATTTTCACAGGCGCCGTTGCATTCACACCATTTATGGTAACATTCAGCGTGTAAACAGGCTTTATACTAGTACCCACCGTGAGAGTGGCATTATCCAGAATGAGGGAGCCGTTAACTGTTAAAGAATATTTGTGAGCCACATCGGACAGGAAATACACGGTGGCATTCTGAACAATCAGCGCACCCGTTGAAGTTACCACCACATCACTATCAAAACCGTATTTTCCTTTCTCGCCGGTAAGCGGATCAATGGTATTTTGATTTATCACAAATGGGCTTGTTATATATACCGTGGATCTGGTATCGGCATTATTGGATGCGTTCATTGTTACTGGCGGTGAAATGGACACCAACGCAGCAAGACTACCCATCACCACTGTCATGACAATAACCAAACTCACTATTTTAGCCAATTCTTTCATTCATTACACCTCCATACCTGCCACCAAACATTGTTGCAGTTATAGATATCCAACTATAAATACCTTACCCAAATCCGCATTTGTTTCATTAAGCAAAATTTATGATTTTGTCTTCCTCGCCCGTGTTTTTATTTCCTCCTTTATAAAATCAAAACTTATAAGAAGTTCGTCGCGTGTTATTTTTATCCTGCGTTCTGATACATTGAGTGCTTTCACAAGAGCGGCACTGCCCGCAATCTGAATCCCTTTTAAAATAACCCTGTTTGAAAGCGGTGCTCCGTACTCGACCTTGAGCGCCCTTATTTTGTCCCCGAACCATACGAAATCAGAAGCATCTATCACCACGGAAACATTGTTTTTCACCAGATAGTGATATGTAGCAGTCAGGTGCTTCCTGAGAACCCCACTGAGATACCACTCTATCTCACCGTTTATCTTGCGCACCATGTTCTCGTATATTGCCTTTTCACGGGCCTCATCGTTCACAAAAACACGGCACACCATTCTGTCCTCAATAGCGGAAAAATTCGGATCGCGTATCGTCACCTTCCAGCCATTTTTGGTTATATGGGTGTTGTAATTCACTATGAAAAAACTCGTCACTTTGTAGGGTTTAATGGTATCTCTCTTCGTTTCATCGCTGACCTCCCTTTGTTCTATGACAAGTTTCAATTTTTCAACCATCCCCTGATACCTGAAAAAATCGTTGAATTCGGGTATCACCCAGTCCACGGGGAAATCACGGTACGCCTCCAGAATTGATATGAATTTCTTCGGCGTCATCCCTTCAGCATAACGCATTCTGCCGATTATTCCGTGCGGCGGTACTCCGTTTTTCTCATTACCCCGGAGAAAATCATCCGTGGCAAAGGTCTTGCCTGTACCAGGCTCACCAAAATACGCGAGGGAGAAACCTGTCTGGGTGACTTTTTTACCTTTATCGGAAAATATTGGCACATCGGCCATGCCGTACTGCTGAATTAAGGGCAGAAGTGCATCCATATAGAGCGTATCCATAACATGCTGCGTGTATTTTTTCAAATTGAGAACATTTTTAATGGATTCTGACAGCTCATCGATTACATTCTCATTTAGACTCTCAACGAACTCATCGTACTCTTTCCTGAGTTTTAAAACAACATTTCTGTATTCGTAAAGAGCGTCATCGGTGGAAAATTCGTATTCTATAAAAGGCGACAAAATTTCGGGAGAGATTAAAACTATTCTGTATTCATCATCCGCAATCTGCTTTATAAGTCCCGCCTCTTTCAGTCGTTGAAACAATGCTGGAGATGACCCCGCGTTTATTATTATTTCACGACCCTTCGCTGCACTCCATCCGATGTCGTCGTATATGGTATCCCACTTTTTCTGGAATTTAACGAGATCATATATCGCCTTTGCATCCACGGGATTTTTGATAACATATTTTATTGCCTTTTCAACATCCACATCTGAAGAAACATTCACCTCCACAAATTCAAGTTCCTTTCTTAACTGATCTTTTATTGATGGGCGAATATGATAAACTCCGGGCGCTATTCTTTCAAGTATGCCTTTGGAAAAAAGATATTTGACCTGCGATTTTTTGATTTCGTATTTTGCCAGATCTTCCACTTTCCACGCGATGCCATTACTGCTTCTGTTGGAGTAATAACTGTATGCACCGTACTCGTCTTCAAATTTGAGTATTATTCGCAAGATTGGAAAATATGAATCCCTTATGTTTTTGAGAACCTGAACGCGCATCAGATTAAACAGATTAAATACCCATATTTAAAACATTGCCATTAGAACTCTTCAAGCTCCAGAGAGTTAAATTAATATACCACTATCAAACGGAGAAACCTTTATATTCCTGCATATGCGTTATGCTTAAATACAAGTTTACTATACATCCCCTTGCACTTCTATTGATGCACCCGATAAGCATATGGCTTTATCGGGGAAGGGCTTAGATCTTCACGATCGATGAGGCCAGGCATACGCGTTCCGGCATAATGGACTGGAAGGTAGCACCGTAAGCCGTCCGGGGGATGGCTCGGCTCGGGTGCCGATGAAGGACGTGCCCAGCGGCGATACGCCACGGGGAGGCGTATGGAGCCTGAGATCCGTGGATCTCCGAATGGGACTTCCTGCCCTCTACGGAGGGCACTCCCTCATGGGAGGGGGAACCCGGGGAATTGAAACATCTTAGTACCCGGAGGAAGAGAAACCAATAGGGATTCCGTGAGTAGGGGCGACCGAAAGCGGAACAGGGCAAACCGAATCCCATTCCGAAAGGAATGGGAGATGTGGAGTTGCGGGACCCGACCCAATGCCTCCCAGGCGAACCCGAAGTCCCCTGGAATGGGGCGCCGTAGAGGGTGAAAGCCCCGTAGGGGTAAGTCTGGTGGCTACGAGGTTGGGTATCCCGAGTACCGTGCCTTGGATATGGCGCGGGAATCTGGGTGACACCAGGCATCCAACCCTAAATACACCCCGAGTCCGATAGCGCACTAGTAGGGTGACCGAAAGCTGAAAAGTACCGCGGAAGCGGGGTGAAAAGAGCCTGAAACCGGGCGGCGACAACCTGATGGGGCGAGAA
>WAOZ01000115.1 GCA_015520975.1 DHVE2 group archaeon
GGTCAAAGATTCAGTATTGGAACTGATAATAGCATTAGCGCTAGGAGTTAGTATGGTTTTTTATGCAGCCGCACTAAGTGATGCGATCCATAAAGAGGTGAGCAACGAATGACCCGAAAAGTCGTCCTTATCTACACTATTTTTTTGCTTTGCACCCTGGGAATTTCAACGCAAACAACCGCATCGATAGCGTCGAATTATGTGATTTTCAGAGCAAACATCAGCCCGTTATACATCGAGAACGAGAGCGTAATCATCCAGGTGGTAGCCATACCGTTTTCAAACAACAAACCGATAGGAGAGAGCTGCACGGTCCATGTGAGTATGCGCGGCATAAATGTAAATTACAGTTTTGTCCAGGATTACACTGTTCGTGCGGGCAAAAGCGAAACCCTCTATCTCCCAGCGCTCCGGGAGGGACATTACGATATAACTCTGTATGCATCCTGGAACGGTATCCTAAGCAAGGTAGTGGATCAGGATTTTGGCGTGACAAAGGCACCTATTCCGTATTCTCTCTCATTCACAGATGACGGCTCAAAGATCATATTCACATCGTTGAAGCTTAACGACACCGGGCAACCCGATCCAAGATACCCGTTTCGTCTCGAAATCTATCAGTACACCCACGGCGCAGGTGAGTCTTTAGTTATGACCTACACGAATGTGACGAACATCACCATCACCGTCCCGGAGAGCTGGAAAAACGGCATTCTGTATGTTGAGGTAGTGGACATTTACGGCTGGAGAAACTCCGCGACGATTAACCTTGCAGCGATGCAGTTTCAGGGCATACCGTTAAGCTATGACTATGATTATGCGCAGCGTGAACCTTTCCGTTCAAGAGAACCCGCGTATATTGTCCTATCTCTTGCGCTCATTTTCGTTGCAGTCATAGCGTTAGGGAGGTGGAAGGATGCAAGATAACAAACCCAGAGGATCCGTTTATCAGGATTGGAATGAGGACCTTCGTAAACGATACATCCGCATCCTGGACATCGTAATTCAGAACCTCATTGAAACGCCGTATTATCCTTTCACCATCACACAGATTGACATTTTGAAGATCACCGAAGCGGCGAAGGCAATGAACCTCGACATCACAGATATTGACCTCAGCGATAAAGATGAGTTTTTCAAGCTTCGCGGCAAAATCATCAAAGCAGCGATCGAGAAGGTCGAGGAGTATCTGAAGCCTACTGATCCATATGCGCAGATCGTCAATACGCTTAGCGAACTTGACATTAGACAGATGGAGGGTGAGAAGACATGAGCTACACTTACATCTCTCAAAAAATGCGGGAATACGATTTTTATCTCCGTGAGGTAAGATTACTTCCCGAGGATATAAATCCAGAGATAAAAAAGATGATACTTCTTATTGAAGAGGGTTATAGGCGGGGAGACATAGACCGACGCAAAGCGGTAATTTTTGGAACGCTATTCAAAAAATTGGGATACAAATACCGAGTGATCTCAGATAAACACATCGTAATAATACCCAGCTCTAAAACCGAGCTTATGAATGTATTCAGTGCATATCCGCAATTAGTGGCAATTATAGGTAACCGCCATGCGGGCAAGACAATAACATCTTGGATGCTTGCGATAGAATTTCTGAAAAAATATGAAGATGCGATGCTGTATGTGTACGGCGATGTCGATGGTTTAGGGGAACAGATAATAAAAGAAAAGCCAGAGTGGGAAGAGAGGATAATAATCAAACAAAATTACACGCTTCCACCAAAGGATGGTAGAAAGAAGCTTGTACTTTACAATGAGTTGAGCCCGGAGATAATTTCTAAGAGAGCATTATCAACATCAAACCTTGAAGCGAATTTGCAGGCATTCCGCTCCAGGCACCTGAATACATGGGTTATCTATAATGTGATCCGTTTTTCATCACTGGAATCAGTATTACGAGAGACGGCGGACATCAAAATGTTCAAGTGGTTATCTCCAGAACTAATAAACAATGCAATAATGCACATACCTAAAGCATGGGGAGAGTTATTAAAAATAACAGCGACACTCAACATAAATGAAAGTTTGGTAATGGCACCAGTGCAGGGCAAGGGAGTTAAGATTTTTCTACATTTAACAGATCCATATGAGTGGCTTTTGAAAGCACACAAAAAGGCAAAGAAGAATACAAAACTCATGATGTTGAAGGACGAGAGAGAAAGATATCTTTTAGAGCGCATCGCACAACTATATGAGAAAGGATTGGGGCCTGCGGAGATCCAACAGATCCTGGCCAAAGAAGGTATAAAGTTAAGCAAACGGAGTATAAGGGCTAAGTACAGAAAATGGAAGGAGCTGGTAGGGCTCCTGGATAACGAATCCGAAAATGATAAATAAAAGAGGAGGTGATGTATATATGGGAATGAAGAAGAATGTTGGGAAAAATAAGAGAAACAAGACGAGGAAGTGGCTTACGGGTATAGGCGCAGCTATACTGGTATTGGGAATAGGATAGGTATTGGAGTGGTGGTAGTAGGTTTAACTATGTTTGGAGAGTACCTAAAGGGGTGATATGGATGGATGGCAGAATAGCTTGGTTGATTGGAGCCATAATATGCTTCATAACTGGTGGGTATCTGATATTCACATCTCTGTGATCTGATATGAGAGCGATAATCTACGCCAGGGTTTCAACGGAGGAGCAGAAACGGAAGGGGTACAGCATAGAGGCGCAGATAGAGGCGTGCAGAGCTTACGCCAAAGCCAAGGGCTGGGAAGTTGTGGGTGTATTCGAAGAACCAAAATCAGCGAAAGAGGGGAGTATAGAGAAAAGAAAAGAGCTTCAAAAAGCCCTTACATTTCTGGAAGAGGGCGGCTCAGATATACTGATAGTATGGCGTCTGGACAGGTTAACCC
>WAOZ01000116.1 GCA_015520975.1 DHVE2 group archaeon
CCTATATGATATCTTCGCGCATAGGCAACTCTAACAATATTTGACGGGCTTGTGAGATTTACATTACCTTTGATCATTGTGCCGACCTTTTTCTCCAGAGCAGACGCGCTATCTCTCCTGCGGTTATAATATACTCTGGCTCTAACAGCGAAATCCTCAAGATTCATAGATATTTCAGGTAGTGTTTCTCCGCTTTCGATATGCATACATACTCTCCGCAGCAATCCTGCACGGATAAGCGGTTTCCAGCTTTCCGCATCTATTACAATCACTGGAAAATCATTTTCAATTAGATTGTATCTCACTCTCTCTCCTATGAAAATGGATTTGATTTCGGCAAGTGCCAAATCCGCTTCATCGCCCCAGATCTCAAGCATCAAACGCATCACAATACACCCTGCAGTTTGGCAGCTTTAACGAGGTTTTCAACGAGACATGCTGTGGTTACCGATCCCACTCCGCCGGGAACCGGAGTGATTTTTGCTTTATTCGCAAGCTTTTCCAGATCAGCATCACCCACGAGTTTTCCATCGATGACATTGATGCCCACATCGATCACGATGGCATCTTTTTTAACCATATCCTCTTTAAGAAACCCTGGTTTTCCGACAGCCACGACCACAATATCCGCGTTTCTGGTTTTTTCTGCAAGATTATGCGTTTTACTGTGCATTATTATTGGTGTTGCGTCTCTGTTCAAAAGCATTAATGCTAAAGGCTTACCCACCACAGGTGTTCTGTTAATTATGGCAACATCTTTTCCTCTCAGTTCGGTGATATTTTCGAGAATATGTATCACTGCGCGTGGTGTGTTTGGTGTCAGGATCTCCTTTCCAAGCAAGAGATATCCGTAATTAACAGGGTTCATCCCATCAACATCCTTCAGGGGCGATATTGCGCTTCTTATCTTGAGAGAATCTATATGATGTGGGAGTGGAAATTCCACCATTATTCCGTGGACATCGTCTCTTTCATTGAGCTCATCTATAAAGGATATAACCGTATTTTCCTCCACATTTTCATTAAATCTGTGCAGCTCTCCGTGCATCCCCATTTTTTTAAGCACCTTTATTTTGGATTTGGCGTAGACCATAGACGCCTCATCATTTCCCACCATCACTATGTGCAGTGACAGTTTCGTATCTTTAGCCCTTTCGCGAGCACGCTTTTTTATATCCTTGGCAATGGATTTGCAATTTATAATCATACTTTCCTGTATTGCCCTAACCAATAAAAATTTAAGGTGCGAAAATTTGAAATATAACCATAATAATGTAGAGATATGGAACGGGATTTAACATATCTGCTTTCTCTGGATGGGGCCGCTGTTGTATCAACCCTCATAGTGCTATTTTTTGCGGCTCTGGATGTTAGAGAAGTTTTTGTAATTGCTACAGAGATAATATTCATTTTGCTTCTGGCATCGCTGTTTGCGACATTCCTTTACTATTTAAAGCTCGGGGATAATGAATGGTTGTTCATTCCCTCACTGATCGTTGTCGCGCTCGGTGGCACGCTAACTTTTATGGACTGGTTCATAGGCGGCCTTGTGGCAATGATTGGACTGTTTCTTCTGATAATCTCCAAAAATCGCGATTCTAAAGTTATGAAAAGCATTATTCCCATATTTGCGGGTTTTTCAGTTCTTGCAATCACACCTCCGCTTGAGGCATATCTTTCTATGAGTTTCACCACTGTTGATTATGGGATACTGGGTGCGGCAATAGCGTTAATCATCCTTGGACTTTATCTGTATCTCAAAACTGAGCAGAAAACGGAGAATCTTCATATAGGTCTTCTTCTGCTGGCCCTATCGTTTATGTTTATTGCTCCCGCTCACGAACTGTTTGGTATACATGGGAATATGGCATATGGTGTTTACGATACCATAATAGTGATATTTTCAACCATCGGATTTTTCGTTTTCATGGCGAATTTGATAATGGTAGAGTTGAAAAAAGACAGCATATCCAAATCCATTTCCAAAGCGTACTCTCTTATATCCGAGAAAAAATATGCGGAGGCGGCATCGCTGTTTAAAAAGATATACAAATCACTACCTGATGATGACAGGGTTCTTAACGGGCTTGCGCTTGCACTTATGAAAGCGGGCAATTACAAAGAGAGTGAGCCTTACTTCAAGAGGCTCGTAAGACTTTATGGCGATAACGATGTCTATCTCACCAATTACGGTAATCTGTATTTCAGAATGGGCAATATTGATAAGGCAATGGAAATATACAATCAAGTTCTATCGAAAAATCCGAACTGCTATAATGCTATAAACAATCTCGCCCGATGCTATATGGAAAAAGGAGAATATGAAAAGGCGCGTGAACTTCTTGAAAAAGCCATAAAAATAGATCCAGATAAAAAAGCAGCCAAACTGAACTATTATTTTCTCTTAACATCTCTGGGTATGCAGGACGAAGCCGTCAAATTAAAAGCTGAGCTTGGTGAGCTGGTATCATGATGGAAGAGGAGTATTCGCATCTTCCTTATATTGGTAAAAAGAGAGCGAAGCGCTTACGCGACGCAGGCATAACGCTTGAGAATATTGCAGAGATGACAGAAATTGAATTGAAAAATTATCTGAAAAGGATATCAAATGCGAAGCTGAAAGAGATTATATCTGTGGCAAAAGAGATTGTCGCACAGGCCAGAGAGCTCAGCGATAATATAGGGATAGATTACCCAACGGCAAAATCTCTGGTTCTGAAGGGATTTAGTTTGCAAAAACTCGCAGAAACTCCCACCGAAGAGATTGCTAATGTACTCGGAATAGACGCTGAAACCGCATTTAAATTAAAATTCAAAGCAAATGCAAGCTTGCACAATGAACCGGCAAGCGTTGAATTGAATCGGGAGCTTATGAATCATACGGTGATAATCTCGCGAAACGGGTTCGTAAACGGTTTCACTCCCTATAGAAAATACACGACTGTAAAGCGAAGATTGCCTGTTCTGGCTTTTGTAATTGCATTTATGATAGTTCTCACGGTTTTTGGGGGAATATATTTATTAAAGCCGAAAATCGCCATTGATGGAGTCTTCTCCGACTGGAACACTGTGAAAGGTTACACGGATGTTAATGGACTGTCTTACAAATTCTTCAATCAGAACGGGGCATTTTATTTCTATGTTTCATTTCCCGGTCTGTTCACCACAAATTCATCGGTGTATATTCTCATTGATACGGGTGATGGGGGTTATTACGCCAACGGCATCTATGCAAATTATGTTATAGAAGTTTATGGCTGGAACAGTACCGTTAAAGGTGGAAATCTCTGGGAATGCACAGATACAGGTAACTTATGGAATTTCACAAGGATATCTGGGTTAAGATTTGCCGGAGTGCACGGTGCTGTTGAGGGCGCTGTTGACATGCCTTTGCCTAAGTTTACAAGACTCTTTGTGGTTATTAAAGAAGGCGATAAAAGAGTCGTATCACCTGTTGTTTACCCATTTATTGAAAATCCAGTGGTGTTGATAAAGAGCACCTCTGATATCCTGAAAAACGATACTGTGTTTTACGAGTTGAGCGTTATCTCTCCCAGAAAAATTGATCTAACGGGATTAAGAATTTCTATGGACAACTGCACGGTAAAATCGTTGTATGCTGTTGTAGATAATAAAAAGTATTCTGGTCATAATGAAAATGGAGTGTACTATGTTTCCTTATCCTTAACTGTAAACGGCAAACTTCAGATAAGCCTTGAAGGTGAATTTGATGGCTCTCCGGGTAATGCGGTTTTTCCTAAGATTCAGGTCGTTTCAGAATATTCAAAAATCACATATTACAACGAGACAAGCGGTATGTATCTTTTTTCGCCGCCATCTAATGTGAAGATTGACGGCGCATTTGCAGACTGGAAATACAGAAAAACGGATATCGCTGGAGATGTGGATGATGAGAACATTGACCTTGTGGATTACAGCTACACCTCCGATTTGAGCAAAATATATTTCAGCGTGATAGGAGAGTTTATGGGCGGGGACGATGTCCCTCTTGAAAGAGTATGGCACCCCCGTGATCCCGATAGGGATAGTGTTCCAGATAGTGTTGATCCGTACCCGCACGATTTCAACAACGACGGCATTCCCGATAGCAAAAGCTTTGTTCGTGTTGGCAATGATGAGTTGCCGGATGTGGACGGCGATGGTATACCGGATTATCCATACGGCTCCGATGTGTGGCTCAACACGACGATTCCCGATAATTTCCCGAAACCATATGCTGGCAGGAAAGTCTCTGTTTATATTGGACCTGCGCATCCGCCCAAGCCCAGAAACGGCAATGATACCGCGGAGATTTATATCGGAAATGGTGACAGTGAAGGAGCCTATGTGGAATGGGTGCCATTTCACTATGTGGATTACAAAGTAGTTATTACGGGCAGAGATGGAAAATACCGTGCATCGCTTTATGCGTGGGATGGAAAATGGGTGTTCAAAAAGATCATTTCTGATATACAGGCGGGATATCATGCAGTGGAGCTTGATACCGGTGTCCCGTTGACTCGGGGCAATGTATGGATAACTGTTTTTAATTGGCATGGTGATGAGGATTATCCGTCGTACAGCGCCCGTACCCGTGCTACCGTATCTGAAAATGTTTTTTATCTGCACGGCGCATATCAGAATACGGCCTTTAACAATATGAACTGGACTATTGGAACAAATGCGATCAGCGATACACTTTATAAAAATGATGTGAGAGAGTGGTTCTATGAGAACCCGCTGTATATGAACTATACCATATCTGCCGCTACGGTATATCTTAATTTGACCACAGTATTTACATCAGGCACGAATCAGATAAATGCAAGTCTTTACGCAGCAAGGATATCGGGTGGTGCGGTGATTCAGGAATCACTCCTGATGTGGAACAATGTAAGCGTTACTGGTAATGTTTCATCTTCTGCAACAATAATAAATCTAACAAAGATTGTAAATACCACAGTATTGGCGGGATTCTTTATTGAGTTAAAAATAGAATACTATGCCACTGGGTCTTTCAGAACGGTGATAATAGACTACAATTCAACCCAGTACGATTCAAGGCTTGTTATCAGTACAAACACAACCATAAAAATTAAAAATGTGTGGACTGAGAATTCTACGGCGCAGACAACAATATTTTCTTCAGGTGATGAAGTTTTCGCGTATGCTAATGTAACTGATCCGCTGGGCTACAAGCACATTAAATCTGCGTTTTTGAATATTTTAACCCCGAATACAACATATCTTTATCCGAGCCAGCAACAGATGTACATTTGCAATTATTCTGACGGATATATTATATTCAATTTCACCTTGAATTTACCGGCGAATGCCAGTGTGGGATATTATTATATATGCATATCAGCCTATGATGTTGAAAACAATTCGGATTATAACGATTCGCATTATTTCCTTCTTATGTGGAATGTCACCATACAGCCTCACACGAACTCATCGGTGGGCAATGTCATTTATTACTACCATTTGATAAGAAACAATGGTACAGGTTACGATATCTTTAATATAAATATAACAAGCACGGCATCGGTGAATGTAACTCTTTACTGCGAGATAAACGGGATATGGTATTTGATGGCGTACAGTGATACTGGCACAGGCTGGAGCTGGGTAAATGCATCTTTTGACAGGGATGGAGATGGTTTGCCAGACACAGGATATATCGCTCCTGGCGGAAGTTTTACAATAATTTTAAAGGTAAATACCACCGTTAACGAAACAACGAACATTACCGTGTATGATTCACTTAGCGCCTATGATTCAGCATCGGACATCACAACAATTCCCGAGAACACAGCACTGGGTATGTTAGTAATGATATCTCTGATATGCGTGTATTCAGTTAGAAGAAAAAATAAAAAGAGAGTTTAATCACGTGTGATTCTGTACCATTTCAGAACTTTTCTGAACTGTATGATTAGGCTCTTTATAGTGATCTCTCCCAGAAAAGTTCCATCTTTATCCACAACGGGAAGTCGACGCAGCCGGAACGAACGCATTTTTTCAAGAACCTCTTCTATGGTTTCGCCGGGATGGGCTACGATAAGTTTTCTGCACATCACATCCTTTGCCGTTTTAACATTGCCTAGTAAGAGTGATCTCAGGTCTATGCCGCCAATAACATAGGGCTGGATTCTTTTGGGCGCAAGGACATCAAGAAGGTCTTTCTCAGTTATTATTCCTGCGAGTTTCATGCTACCCTTTTTCTCCATAATCCAGACATGCCTCCGCCCACTCAGTATGGATAGTATTTCCTCAATAGGTGTTTCAGGATAGGCTATCGGGATGTTCCACAGATCCTTTCTCATTACGGCTTCCACATGAACCTTATAAAAATGACTTAGAACATACTGGATGTCTCTGTGTTTCTCCTCCATAAAACTTCATCGTTCACCATATATATAAACTCATCGCCAGAACCTTTTTATTTCTCGCTGTAGATATCCATAGTAAGGTGTTTGAAAGATGGGTAAAAAGGGCAGTGTCTACGAGCGTGAACTCAAAGCTATACTTGAAGGTGACGAAAAATTCGTAAATAGAATCACAAAATCCGTAGAGGGTATGGGCTATCTTGGATACAGAAGCATAATCAAAAAACCGTTTATGGTTATACGAGCCGCGGGTTCTTTTGGAGTGGATTTAATAGCGATAAGAGGTGATATTGCCTTTCCTATTGAGGTTAAATCATCTGGGGATAAAGTGATTAGATTTTCGCAGTCCAACGCCCGTGCTCAACGACAGGCCTTGGATTTTGCTGAATACTGTATGCGTTCTGGCGTTGTTGGACTTTACGCATTTAGATTGAAAGGTGTGCGTGGTGATCCATGGCGCATTTTCGCGTTGCCTGTGGATGAAGGTAAGCTCACAGGCAAGCCCAGACTTGTTTACAGAATACTTCCGAAAATAGAAACAACTCACAGCGGAAATTTTGTGCTGCGGTGGGACGATGGAATGACGCTGGGGATTTTCTTATCATACATAAATCACGAGGTATCCAATGAACACGGCGTAGAATAACAAAAAGAACAAACCTTCTTTTGTGGTTATTTTGTTGCGAATCGAAAACAGAAACAGTGCAACGGTCATTGCTGCCAGAAACAGCGTGTTTATTATCAGGTCCTCCTGAGAAATGGTTATGGGATTTATGGCGGAGGAAACTCCAAGAACCATGCATGTGTTGAATATATTGCTGCCTATAACATTTCCTACGGCAATACCGTGTTTCCTCTTCACGGTAGCGGCGATGGTTGTGGCCAATTCTGGTAAAGATGTGCCGACGGCCACCGCTGTTATGGCAATCACCAGTTCAGGTATCCCGAGAACATTTGCAATATCCACTGCCGAGGTTACCACAACATCTGCGCCCCATACCACGCCAAACGCACCGAAAATTGTTAGAAGTACAGAGATGGGCACCGAGTGCTCAATTTTGACATCTTCCACTTCTTCCTCCCTTCCCTTAATCTCTGCTAAATACATAAGATACACGATGATCAGAATTACACCCATCCACCATACCAAAACCCCGAACAAAAATGAAAATAAAATCAGCATGGCCGTGGAGCCCAGTAAAACCATGGCATCTCTTTTGATGTAGCGTGATAGCCGCAGGGGCATAATTATAGCCGCAATGCCCAGCACTAGTCCGATGTTTGCTATGTTGCTACCGACAACATTTCCCCAGGATGTTTCAGGATGGTGGTAGAAAGATGCGATTGTTGATACGGCGAATTCGGGCAGTGATGTTGCCAGTGCTACGAGCGTCAATCC
>WAOZ01000117.1 GCA_015520975.1 DHVE2 group archaeon
GTATAATATAGATATGACTCGAAAACTTCTTACCACAAGGGAGCGCATCCTTATTCATCTGCTTCGTTATTCTTCTAAAAGATTAGATGACTATATGGCTCCGAGAGCGTTGACTCAGGATGGTATAGGCGAAGCTGTGGGTGTCGGCAGGAACAATGTTCCACGAGAAATCAACAAGCTAATAAATGATGGATTTGTTGATTATATAAAAGCGCATGTGAATGGTTTTAGAAATAAGAGGACTGTGTATTTTTTGACGACAAAGGGTATAATGAAAGCAAAGGAAATTATGGAAAAGGTACGGGATTTAACACTTAAAGTTATAGATTTTTCAGGTAACGAAGTAAGTATTAAATTAACCGATATACCCAAACAGTACGGTATTGATATAACAACAGCCGCTCTCAATGTGGATAAAAATAAAACGCTGGATCTTATGAAACTTCTTGTCAAAAGGGGAAAAAATGTAAGGATTGTTGAAATAGATTTGAAACTTCAGGACTTTTATGGCAGGCGTGATGAGCTTCTAAAATTCAAAAAATGGTATAATTCTGATAAAAGAATTCTGGTAATAACTGGGATGCCCGGTGTGGGAAAAACAGCTTTCATGAAAAAAGCAATAAACGAATATGTTAAAAATCGAGATTTACTGTGGCTTGAAATCCGAGAATGGCGTAGCGCCGAGGACATAATACTGAAAATAGCGGAGTTCTATTCTAAACTGGGTCATAACGATTTGGAAAAGTATATTCGCGTATCAATGAAAAGCTTTGAGCGTAGCTTTGAATGGGAAAATATTTACGCTATATTAAAGAAAATATCAAAGAACGAAATAATAATCTTTGACGGTGTAGAGTATGCAAACGAAAATGTTAAAAAAATACTTCCAAGACTTATTGAAATTGTAGATGCCCTCAAGGAACTGCGAATTATTCTGATCGGATCATCAATAGATGTTGATATGCCCAATGCCGCTCTTCCTTATATGGATGAGATAGTGCTTGATGATTTACCTGAAGAGGATGCTATTGCTCTTTTGATGGAAAATGGGATATCATATGAAGATGCCCATGAGATATACGCACAATATGGGGGTAATCCCCTGTTTTTAAAACTCATATCAAAGAATGGCAGTGTGCGGATAATAAAGAAATATCTCTTACAGAGCATACTTGAATCTTTATCTCCCGAGGAAATAAAAGTTGTTGAATATGCATCTGTATTCAGAAAATCATTTAAAATGAACGCACTTCTTTTGATGGATGTGCATTATGCGGTTGTGTATTCTCTTGTAAACAGGAATATTTTGATGGAGATGGAGGACGGTTCTCTATTTTTACATACGATCATAAGAAACTTTGTTTATGAATCGCTTCCAACAACCCGTAAAAAAGAATACCATCTTATGGCTGCAAGATATCTATTTGATGAGGGAGAGCTTTTGGAGGCCATATATCATTATACAATGGGTAACGAGATCTTACTTGCAAATCGTTTGCTTCTTGAGAATTATAGAAAATTCATTCAAAGAGGAGATGTGGAAAATGTACGTTTTATAGCAAGAGAAATTCTGAATAGATATGACGAATCTGTGGAGGATCATGAATGGTATTTATATGGCATTATAGGGGATACGTACGAAATTTCTGAAGATTGGAAAGATGCCATTGATAGTTATATCAAAGCGTTTTACCTCTCAAAAAACAAAGATGTGGATTACTACGCGTGGGTATCGGTAAAACTTGCGGAATTATTTGCCAAGCAGGGTAGTTATGAATCAGCAATGGAGTACATATCGGAAGCGTTTAAATATGTTGAAAAAATAAAAGATGAAACTATATTGGCTCGGGCACATTATGTTTTGGGGATGATACTCGTCGAAATAGGAGATTATGAGGAGGCAGAAGATAATTTTATGCTAGCTAACGAGATAAGTGCACGAGCTGCAGATTATCAGATGAGGGGATACGCTCTCAATGGTCTCGCTCTTTTAAAAAGGAAAAATGGAGATATTGAAAGTGCAATAGAATTGCTTAATGAAGCGAAACATTTCTTTGAGATTGCAGGGGATTTGCGAGGACTGGGGAAAGTTCTATCGAACTTAGGGCGCATATACTATGATTCAAATGATATGGACCTAGCTGAGAACTATATAAAAGAGGCGCAATCAATATTCAGAAAAATAGGAGATCTGTGGTCTTTAGCGACAGCGAAAATAGTGCTTGCAGGAATATTTACATATCGAGAGAAATATGATGTTGCACTAAGGTATTATAAAGAGGCTGAAAAAATATTCTCAAAGACCCGATCTGTTGTGAATCTCTCTAAAATATACATGGGATATGGTTACATTTATTCGGCCATAAATAAACCTGAAAACGCGAAAAAATATTTTGACAAAGCCATAGATTTAGTGGCTCAGACAGGAAATGAGAAAAAGATAATTGAAATGGCAGGTTATGCAAAAGATGCATTATCAAAATATGAGCATATTGTAGATATAAAACAATATGAAAAAATAAAAACTGGTGAAATTAAGATTGTTGGAATAGTAAATGAATGAGATCACCAGTCCCAGCTATCATCAGGTATTTTTGGACCCGTGTCTGTGGTAATTACCCAATCCCAACCATCCAATGGAGGTTTCGGACCCGTGGTTGTGGTGATCACCCAGTCCCAGCCGTCAAGAGGTGGTTTAGGTCCTGTTGGGGTTATAACCCAATTCCAGACATCATCCAATGGAGGCTTGGGTCCAGTATCTGGTGAAATTGCCCCAGATGAGTCATTCTGCTCATGATCTCCATTGCAATTGCATCCCGTGCACAGAAGGGTCAAACCGGCGCTATGGGCCGCGGTTGCTATGAATACTGTTCCTAGCAGTGCCAGTACTATAACTATCCCAAATATAATTTTGGTCTTCATTTTTCTCACCATAAAAAATTGTGCAGGCAGGGTATTTCAAATCCATGAGAGCATTATTACTGGGTGATAATCAAAATTGATATCCCAGATAATACGCCGTCCTCAGGAAAAATTATGAGCATGCTCATTTAAGATTTATATATCAAGTAAATCCTTATTTTCTGTACAATGAAAGTGCTGGTAATAGATGACAACCATGATGTGGCCAGAATGATTGAAGAGTTTTTATCCAGACGGGGAGTAATAATTGATTTTATCAACGATGGGGTTAGAGGCTTGGAATATTTAAAAAGGGAGAATTACGATGCTCTTATCGTGGATTACCGTATGCCGCAGATTGATGGTTTGGAAATAGCAAAGTACGCGAAATACGAAAGAAAGGTGAAAAAAATAATAATCATTACAAGTGATGCAGAGTTTAAATCTGAAGAATATGTCATTCTTTATAAACCGTTCTCGATGGAGATTCTTTGTGAGGTGTTGTTTTCCGATAAAGAGAGCTGTGAAGTGTTATCATAG
>WAOZ01000118.1 GCA_015520975.1 DHVE2 group archaeon
CTTTAAAAATGATACTGATAAGCTGGGGATTCGGCGTGTCCGTGTATATTATACTGATATTTATGCCCACATACCTTCACAAATTTATAGGTGTGCCACTGGAAAATGAGCTTTACACTCACACAATCGCACTGGTCGTTATGATGTTAATCATCCCGATGCTCGGTTTTATTTCCGATCGAACGGGGCAGAGATTCATGATGATTCTGGGCATGGGTGGATTTGTTGTCTTCACATTTCCGTTATTTATGCTGTTCTTTTACAATATATTCATAGCGGTACTCACCGCTATGTTTCTGTTTATAATTCTGGAAGGTATGCTCCAGGCGTCAATCCCAGCGTTGCTGGCCCAAATGATTCCGAAAAACATACGATACTCGGGATTATCTATCAGCTATAATGTATCGCTGGCATTATTTGGTGGCACAGCACCGCTCATAGGCACGTGGCTCATAAAAATAACAGGCAATATCTGGATGCCTGCGTTTTATCTGATTGCCGCAACTTCTATCTCTTTTATAACCCTGCTCTTCATGAAAAAATAAAAAATCTCAGTAAATCACTCTCTGTCTCATCACTATACAAGCTCATGTTAGGACACGGTTTTATAGAAGATTATCATTACGGGCCTGTATGAAATTGCTGGTGGATTACAGGGAGAAAGGGGTTGCGCATCTATTTGAAACTCTAGATGTGGAAATAGAGTATGTGAACCTACCCGTGGGCGATTTTTTTCTGGTGAACAAAGATTACGGGGTGCTGGTCGAAAGAAAAACCGCGTCCGATTTTCTCAGCAGTATGAGAACGAATAGGCTCTGGGATCAGCTCAGAAGAATGCTCACAGAAAAGGTTATGGATATACGTGTAAAACGACGGGCCCTGCTCATACACGGCTATTTCAGCGACGAGGTCAGCATCTCCGGATTCGGCTGGAACCATATAATGGGCGCGCTTATGGAAATACAGTACAGATACGGAATACCAGTATTTTATGCGGAGGAGGAGAACGCATTGATGAATTTTTTCAGAATACTCATAAAAAGAGAATCTGATGGCAAAAACGATGGGAATTTCGAAGTGAGATGGCTCCGCATCCCACCCAAAAGAGAGATGAGCGAAAAAGAGTGGAAAATTTACATACTCTCTTCAATGCCGTATGTAGGCGAGAAACTTGCATCTAAACTCCTTGAAAAATTCGGAAGCATTGAAAAAATAGCAAAGGCGAGCATAGCGGATTTGAAAAAGGTGGAGGGGGTTGGAGACAAAAAAGCAAAGCTGATTTACAGGATGTTTCACTGAATTATGAATGGGCCCGCCCGGATTCGAACCGGGGACCTTCTGCGTGTGAGGCAGACGTCATAACCACTAGACCACGGGCCCCTATGAAAGGGGAATGTGCTATGGATTTTTAAAGTTTGTGGCATTTCATTTAAATCCATTTAAAAATCAAAACTTCTGGTTCATATCACAGCAAGATATTTATTGCATCATATCTTCGGGAATTTCAATGAAAATTGTGGTGCTGGGAATAGATGCCCTGGAATATGATCTGGTCGAAGAGTGGGACCTTAAAAATTTAAAGCAGAGGGCTTACACTAAAACGGATCTGAGCGATTTTGATATCATCGTGACTCCTCTCATCTGGGGCTCTATGCTCACGGGTCAAAAACTCAAAGAGATGGAAGAGATCTGGCGGAAACGGAAAAAGTTCTTCTCTCAGCAGCGGGATGTGCGCGTGAAACAGAAGCAGTACTGGTACGCCAGAATTGCGTCCAAAGTGTTACCCGAAAGAGTGAAGAAATTTCTGATTAAAAAATTCGTTCCTGATCCGTTCGGTGTGACTTCAAATTACCTTGTAAATAATCCCAAGTACAAAACAATCTTCGATTACTTTGAGGGGACATGGAACAACGGAATTCCATCGTATGGCAGAAATGTAGCAGATCAGAAAATTAAGAAAATTTCAGAAATGGCCGCCGAGGGTAATCCAAAACCGCTGTATGACTACGCCATGAATCTCTACAGAAAAGAGAAGGCAATGCTTCTTGACGCGGTGAAAAGGGATTATCAGCTCATATTCTGGTACACGCCGTTTTTAGATAAAATCGAGCATTTTTACTGGAGAAAGAAACTCAAACTGCTCAACATATATATGGAGCTCAATCGCCTCGTGGAGGAGGTTAAGACCCTGCTCGATGAAAAAGATATACTCTACATAATATCGGATCATGGAATGAAAGAATCACCGTCTAAAACCATATCCGGCGAGCATTCAGACCACGGATTTTTCAGCAGCAGCACTGGGGAATTGATAAAAAAACCGCAGCAACTGTTTGATATTATAGTTGAAAAAGCGAAAAATCCCAGATGAATCATTGTTTTCTGTGTTTGATCACCAGATCAAAGAAATCCTGCGGTCTCGTTATTATCTCACCGGTATTACTGCTAAAGAACCCGTGATCCGAGTGATCGCCCATAATCCCTATATTTTTCCGATTTTTAACGACCTCCATGCCATGGTCCGAAATGATGTAAATCACATCATCCTCATCAACAGAATTCGATATTTTTTTCACCATAGTGTTAAGTTCCATATACACATTCAAAAGTCTGAGCTTTTTCGTTATGAAAAAATGCTCCAACTCATCGAGGAATGGAGTGTACCAGAAAATGATGTCATGATCCATATCCAGAGCATTGAAAAGCTTCTCTTTGTCTTCCTTGAAAACCTGCATTGCATAATTTTTAAGCGGTGTTAAATTCCCAGCAATGGCTGCTTCTTTTGCTTTTTTCAGCTCATCGCTGGTCACATTTCGTCCGTAAGCAGGTATTCCATTAGTCCAAGGTTTTTCGAAATAATCAAAAATTGTTCTGTACTTTTTTCGTATGAGTACATCGTATGTTTCCTTAAAGGGATTCGGTAGAACTTTTTTTATGAGCTTATTTTTGAGTTTTTCAGGTAGGATCTTAGATGCCATCTTAGCATACCAGTACTGTTTCTGCTGTGATTTTACCGAACCTGGATTCTCTGAGAAAAATCGTGCCCTTTTTAAAAAAGCATCTTCAATTTCCTGAATTTTTTGTCCAGTAAGCATGGCGGCCCATATAAGCGGCGTGATTATAACTCCAAAATCATCTAAATTCGTTTTTGTATATGCTTTCTGTTTCAGATGCTTCAAATCCCACTCCTCAACCAGATTGTATTCAAGACCGTCTATTCCCAGCACAATGATTCGTTCAGACATCGATACAGGATAACCACACAATGATTTATATATTTAGGTCATAAGGAGCAAGTTCCAAACTTAGAGAGAAATAAAATAGTAGAAACCACCAGCAGCTTACGTGCATTCCAATGACCGATGAGATTAATGAGTGATGAGCAGAAATTTTGATCTTTACAAAATAGTAAAGACAAAGGGTGGAAGTGTTAAAGAGTGTAAATATTCCATTGTGCTTAAGCGGATATTAAAGAAGAGATTACACTATGGTGGGTGATTGCATTTTACACCGCTCGCTCTCTTCTGCTTCCAAACTCATTCTTTTTAAGGTGCTCGCTTATGACCTCTATGTTTAGATATTTACTCCTTTTCCCCTCTTTTTTAATTGGTTTTTCAGGCAATTCGACTTACTTGGTCATAGAATTGAGTTAATAACATAACAACCAAATATTCCAAAATTAAATAATACAAACTTTAGATATAGAGTCTGGTTTAATTTGGATAATTACACAAATGGCATAAATATTAATTAAATATAATATTTTTATAAATTTTCAAATGTTC
>WAOZ01000119.1 GCA_015520975.1 DHVE2 group archaeon
ACTGGGTTAAAAAGAAGATAGTGGATTACAGGGAGATCTGGCGAACGATATCCGATTACTATAAAGATCCACTTGGAACGGCAGAGATGGTGAGAAAAGAGCTTCAGGAGCTTGAGGAGGTGAACGAATGAGTTTTCTTTCAAAGCTTTTCGTGAAAGAGCCCCCCAAACCAGAAGAAGGGAAAAATTACAAAATCAAGCTTCCCAAGGGAAGTTTGCCAACTTACATTCATTTAGAATCATTTTACGCTCTAGCTTGGAAAATCATGGGTAAGCTTGCGGAGAAAAATATCAAAAACAAGAAATATGCTAAACTTGAATCCGATCTTCTGAAAGCACATATTCTTCTTAGGCCGCAGGAATATCTCGCGTATGTTTATTTCACCACGCTTATTGTTGGTATTGTGGGTGCAGTTATAGGTGGATTTTTGTGCTTTTTCGGGCTTGTTGTGATCGGCGGTGCATTTGGAATATTATTCACAATTCTAGGCCTTGCACTTGCCATCATGCTTCCTTTCATAACGCTTATGGTTCTTCCGGGCTCTCCAGCATCAAAAGCCAAAAAGAGGGCAAAAGATATAGATGCGCATCTCGCTCCTGCAATGAGTTTCATAGCATCATTATCTTCCGCGGATGTTACTGTCGCCACAATATTCAAAGAACTGGCTCAGAGACCAGAATACGGTGAAATCGCGAAAGAGGCAGAATGGATTACCAGAGATACGGAACTTCTCGGTAAAGATATACTCACAGCAATAAGCGATGCATCGAAAAGAAGTCCATCCGCCAGATGGCAGGAGTTCCTGCAGGGTGTGATCACCACGGCCACTTCGGGAGGTCGACTCAAGCCCTTCTTCCTGACAAAAGCTGATGAGTTCGAAAAAGAGCAGAAACTCAATCTCAAGAAAAATATGGAAACCATTGGACTGTTTGCGGAAGTATATGTGACTGTGGGCGTTGCATTTCCGCTGTTCCTCGTGGTCATCATGGCCATAATGGCACTTATAAATGCTTCACAGAGCGCCATGATTGTGCTGCTTCTTTACATAATCGTGTTCGGTATGATCCCCGCAATAATTGCAATGTTCAGCTATTTCATATACAGCACAAGCAAGGAGGTGGGATAAATGAAAAAAAGCAAACTTGTCAATATGATTTCATTTGCGATTGGCGGTGCGCTGATAGGTATAGGCATCGTGATTTTGCTCACCAAATCCACACTTGGTGGCATCACTGGTATAGATTTCTTAGTCTTTGGAGTAGGCGCAATTCTGGCGGGGCCGGGTATCTATGATTCCATCGAGCAGAAAAAAATTAAGAAAATCGAAGAGAGATTCCCGGATTTTCTCCGTGATGTTGCCGAGGCGGGTCGATTCGGTATGACCCTTGCGGAAGCAATTGTGGTTGCGTCTTCGGGTAAATACGGTGCGCTTACAGATGAGATTAAAAAAATGGCCGCAAAGATTCAGTGGGGCGTGCCAGTAAAAGAGGCTCTGTTATCTTTCAATGAAAGGGTTAACACACCGCTTATTAACAGAATGATCGCGATCATAATAAAAGCAAACGAGGCGGGAGGTAATGTCGCTGATGTGCTGGGCATGGTCTCTCACGCGGCGAGGGAGACCCAGCTTATGAAAAAAGAGAGAGCCATAGAGATGTCCACATATTCTTTTGTGCTGCTTACTGCGTTCGGCGTGTTCGTCGCAACGATATTCATATTGAACGCATCCTTCCTGCCGCAGATGGGAAAAGCTGGTAGGGCTGTGGCTGAGAGCCTTAAAAATTCCGCGGTTACAAATGTGCCAGTTCAGATTGCTTACGAGGATATACCCACAATAAAGTTTCTGTTCGTTATGGCCACGCTCATTCACGGTGTTGGCGATGGAATAATGATCGGTTTGCTCAAAGATGGCAGAATCAAAAGCGGGCTGATATGGGCTTTTGTGCTGCTTGTCGGAGGATATATAGCCCTGAAAGTTATGAACGCTGCGTGAGGTGAGAAAAAATGGCCATATCTGCAAAGGATAGTATTCCCTTGAAACTGAAAATCCACAACGCATTCAAATTTATGCATAAAACAGAGAATATGAAAATCAAACCACCTGCTGAAAAGGTGGATTATGGCAGCGATGTGACTCCAATCCCCGAGATAAAATCGGAAAATTACAGGCAGATAGAAATAGACCCCGTGGAGGAGCCATACTCGTATGTGAGAATCCTTTATGATAACATCAACAGCGAATACATTTACGAGATAATCGAGCCCCCACTCACAAGGGACGATACTGAAATACTCGACGAAATCAAAAAATATCTCAAAGAGAAATTCGAGATGAAAGAATTCGAAACACCCGAGGAAAGAAAAGAATACCTTTTCAAAATGGCGGAGGATGCTGTTAAAGAGCTGAACATAAAGGTTGAGCCGATAGTGTGGGAGCGCATCAAATATTATCTTTACAGAGATTTCCTCGGGTATGGTAAGGTTCAGGTGCCGATGATTCACAGCGAGGTGGAGGAT
>WAOZ01000120.1 GCA_015520975.1 DHVE2 group archaeon
GAAGCGTATCATCTTTTCCGCTGAATCCGGCGCGTATGTTGAAAACCCTTTCCAGATTGTAAATTCTCTCCCCTATCCGGAGTATATCTTCGCCTCTGTAATTTATGCCCGTGGCGGCACGGAGCAGTTTTGAAAATTCAACCTCCGACACGGCAAATGTTGAAAATTTGCAGATTATAAGGGAATCCACCGCAGCGTTGAGGTTCTGGAATATGACCACCAGCCCCGCCTTACCTTCCGGACTCAAACGATGTATGAGTTTCGGTTTGCCGATTATTTCGGGAGCGACCATATACGCTCGTAAATGACAGCCTCCGCGGTTGCTGGTGGCATAGCTCAGAGCCTGCCCGTAAAGCCCTCTGGGGTCGTAGCCAGCGAGTTCGAGCCCTTTTATATGGATGGCCAGTTTTTCCGCAGCGTATTTTTCAGCCAGTCTCTTTGTGCCCATGGCTATTTCGTGTTTGCTCTCTCCGACATCTTCAAAATTTTCGAGAGGGATATCTTTTTTCAGTTCTCTGTACAACGCGGTGGTAACTCCAGCGCTTACTGTGTCCATACCGTAATCGTTGCATATCCTGTTAACTCTCACGATTTTTTCGTAATCCGGGTTTTCTATGTTTGGTCCGAAGGCCCATATGGTTTCGTATTCCGGAAGTTCCGTATCGCTTATAGCATCTTTTTTCTTGCATTTGATGGGACAGCCCCAGCATCCTTCACTTTTGATCTTCCTTGAATGAAATATGGCATCTCCTGTTAATTTTTCAGAATTTTCAAAATGCGAGCGATTGAAATTATCGGTGGGTAGCACTTCAAGGTAGTTCACTATTTCAAACAGCATGGCAGTTCCGAAAACACGCAGCCCTTTATTCAGCGGAGGGGAAGCCTCAAGCAATCTCGTGAATTCGTACATCGCAGTTTTGAATTCTTCTTTATCAGCGATTTCTGGTCGTGTGTGACCTTTTACAACTATGGCTTTGAGGTTTTTTGAGCCCATAATATATCCGAGTCCTCCTCTGCCGGCGGCATGCGTGTAATCGTTCATAATTGATGCGAACATTACACCTCTCTCTCCGGCTCTTCCGATGCACGCCACACTGCCTTTGTTCTCAAGAAGCTTCGTGGTCTCGCGGACATTTTTACCCCACAGCGAGTTCGCAGGATATATATCTATGTTTTCATATTCTATGCTTAAAAACACAGGCTCGGAGGCTTTTCCGAGGATGACCACGGCGTCATAACCTGCATATTTCAGCTCCTTGCCCCAGTTTCCCCCTGAATTGGAATCGAAAACTGTTCCTGTGAGCGGTGATTTGGATACCACACTGTGCCGTCCAGACATGGGTGCGAGACCTGTGAGCGGGCCCACGGTGAATATGAGCGGATTTTCAGGAGATAGGGGGTCAATTTCAGGCCTTGAAAATTCAAAAAATAGTCTGACACCGAGTCCTCTGCCACCCAGAAAATTTTTGAGGATATCATCTGGAATTCGCTCAACTCTGATTTTCTGGTCAGCGAGATTTATAATGGCCATTTTCCCGGTCCATGCAGCCATAAATCTGGCTAAGCGCATAATCGGTTAAAAACTTAACCTTTTTTCCGAAGGAGATATTATCCTGTATGACATGAGCATGGATAATGTTCGATGCAAAAGAGTATGATGAGTGGTACGAAAAACACAGAGACCTCTACAATGCGGAGTTGAACGCACTCAGAGATGTGGTGAAAAAATACCCTTCGCCCAAACTGGAAATTGGTGTTGGAACGGGCAGGTTTGCTGCACCTCTCCGCATAGAATACGGAATTGATATCGATGAGAGTATGCTTAAATTTGCCGAGCAGCGAGGTGTTAAAGTTACTAAGGCTCCCGCGGAGAAATTGCCCTTTCCTGACAGGTATTTTTATATGGTGCTTGTATGCACAACACTGCCATTTTTGCAGGATGCCCGTAAAGCGATGGCCGAGGCGCACAGAGTGCTGCGTGATGATGGAGGTATTGTTATCGCATTCATACCTGCGGATAGTTATTTTGGTAGAAAATACAGAAAATACGCTGACGACGGTGATATTCGGTTCAGAGACGCGCACTTTTACACAATGGATGATGTTGAGCAGCTCCTTGAAGATATGTTCTATATTGTATGGGTTCGAAGCACATTGATTGGCACTCCCCCCTCTCTAAATACTGAGGAAGGCTATGTCCCTGAAGCGAGTTTTGTTGTGGTTGAAGGGAGAAAGATATGAGATTTCAAAATCTTTAAAAACATTGCAGTTATTTGGGAACCTATGTTCTGTCCGAAATGCGGTTCAATAATGTTTCCCCGTGATGGGAAATGGGTGTGTTCTAACTGCGGATTTGAGAAATCCATTGAAGAAAAGAAAGAGATCGTGGAAGAAGCAAAGGAAAAGGAGATGATAGTTATTTCCAGCAACGCTGAGAACCTGCCCGTGGATGATAGTGTGGTATGTCCAAAATGCGGAAACACAGGCGCTTACTGGATGCTTCAGCAAACGCGCGCTGCCGATGAACCCGAGACGAGGTTCTACATCTGTACCAAATGTGGATACAGATGGAGAGAGTACTAAGCGTAGCCCACCACATCACCTTTTTCCTTTGATTTTTGAGCGGATTGCTGCAGCATCTGCGCGGGGGGAGGAATCGGCGGTGGCAAGCTCACCTCTTTTGCCAGTATAACAGATTCTATGACGCAGTTGTTTATTATCGTGCCGTGAATCTCTCTGGCGATGTCATCGGGCAGCTTTCTGCTTTTTCTCCATTCTTCAAGTATTTTTTTCGCTTCTCCTGTGTATATGAGCGTTCCATCAATGGCGATCATTCCTATGCCTGTGTATGTGACTGTGAATTTGAATTCTACTTTTACATTTTTTTCATCAACCGGATGCACAGATAAAATTGAACTGTTATTATCAATGCGAATATGCTGCGGTGCGCTTCTCGGGTCTATAAATCTTTTTGCCTCAATACTATCTATCCTGAACTGCTTGATCATGGTGATGGATAAACACTACCTCTTTATCTACTTTCCCCTTATCTTTTGCATCTCAGCGTAAAGGTCTCTAAGAGTGGCCTGATAATCTCTCTCGCCCTTCTCAACGAGGTCCATAACATTTTCCAGAAATCTCGTTCTCTCTTCGCTTACAAAATCTCCGTATCTTTTAGAAAGAAACGAATGAATCTTCATACCCCGCTCGGTGGGTACGATTTTCAGTTTTCTATCCACGATGTATTTTCTCTTGTAGAGTTTGCCGATTATTGTTGCGTATGTGCTTGGCCTGCCGATTCTGCGCTCTTTCATTAGACGAACCACATCCGCTTGAGTGTAAAGAGGAGGTGAGACCATCTTTTTAGTGAGATTGAGTGTAATCGTCCCCTCTTTCAGAGGCCTGTGAATCTTGATTCTGTATGGATAAAGCTTGTACCCGTATCCACGCGCCGAAGTGATTATCTCTATTTCAACACTCTTTCCATCTTCGCCTTTAATTAGATATATTACGCGATTCAGGTAAGTGCGGCTCTGCGAAGCCATAAATCTGCGAAATATGAGGTCGTAGAGTTTGATATGCTCTTCTGCAAGCTCGTATGTTATGGCCCCCTCAGTGATATACCTAACCAGAGTATCTCTATCACAAGGGCGTGTGGGTCTTATACATTCATGCGCACCCTGCTTGCCCCATCTCCTGGGCACGAAATTTTTCTCGCCCAAGTAATTCTTTGCAATTTTTAATCCAGCATCAGAAACATGCGTGGAGTCTGTTCGGTGGTATGTTATCAATCCGCATTCGAATAGCTCCTGCAGAAATTTCATAGTCTTCTCCGCACCGAATTTTAAGAGCCTGTTTGCATCGTTCAGGATCTCATCCGTCGTATATGGCGGATAAGCAATTTCCTTCTCCTCTTCGTTCAATTTTTTGACGATGACGCGAACCTGCGGAGTTTTCCACGGTACTTCCGCATCCAATTCCTTTATAAACCATGCCTCTCTTTTTTGCAGATGCTCTCTGTACCTTTCTATGATCCACCCAAGCACGGGTGTCTGAGCGCGACCGGCTGATAGGTTTTTATCCTTAAAAACACGCCACAGGATCTGCGAAAGTTCAAAACCTATCCATCTGTCCTCGATACGGCGCACCATCTGTGCCTTTACCAGATTCTCGTTGATTTCCCGATACTCTTCAATGGCTTTTATTATCGCTTTTTTCGTCACCTCATGAAATTCCGCTCTCTTTATACTGCTTGCGTAGCCGCTAAGCAGATTTTTCAGATCCCACGCTATTTTCTCTCCCTCTGTATCCGGATCCGTACCTATTATCACCTCACCTGTTTCGAAGGCTAGTTTTCTGAGTATGTTTATCTGAGAGGCGGAGCTGTATATATTATCACTTCCGCATACCGGGCATTTGTCTCCTTCCGTGAACTGGTATCCGCATTCCCTGCACTTTCTTATGGCTGAGTAAATGGGTACGAAAATTTTCCCCGTTTCCACGCCGTGATAGCCTCTTCGCGTTACGAGGTCAACCACATGTCCCAGTGAGGGCGCAACAATGAGAATCTTCTTACCTATTGCAACTTCGTACACTATTGCGTTTTCTATAATCCTCACATTCGGCTTTCCAAAGAATCGTGATATGTGGCGGGCTTTGTTCGGGCTTTCCACTATGAAAAGCGCTGGACGAATAATGTCGACACCTTTTCCTTTCTCACGCAATCTCTTTCTATCCAGGTCTATTTCTAGTTTAAGCCTGTTCATATCCACAGCCTCAATGGGCACGAACTGCAGATCATATATCTCCGCTCTCTTCTCAAATATGGATATGAATTTATCGTCATCCAGAAGGAAACTTGCCCCTTTTGTGATTCCGCCGCAGTAAAGTCGTGATGCCCTTCCAGAACCCTGCAGATAAGTTTTGATGTCCGGGAAAATTATGTAACCATCTTCGTACACGAATTCATCCGTCTCTTTTATTCTGCCGCTCGAAAAAACATCTCTGATGATCTCTCTGATTTTAGAATACTCGCCCTTTTCCGCAAGAGCGGGTAAATGTGGATTTGCGTCTCGCAGAAGATATGCAAGGGTCACAAGAAACCGGTCGCTCAGTTTATCCACATCCTCCACACCCACTCTGAATCTTGGAATTTTGTAAAATAGTGTGTACCGTATTCGCTCGGGCATATCGATGCCCCGCACAAGAGAACCATAAGGCGTTGCCACACCGATCAGAAAATCCAGTTCACCGTCTCTGAATTGATCGAATGCTTTTTTATTATGCGATGTCACGAGTCCTGCTTTGAAATCTCCAAGTAATTTCGCTACCTTCTCCGCATCCTCTATGGTGGGTGCGTATATTATCGCACCACCGCCCATCTTTTTTACAATCTCACGAATTGCGTCTTTTGGCCCCTTTATGTCCACAATGTTGCGGATGGATATACTTGTGCTCCCTACATCAAAATTCAATTTTTCGCGAAGTATTTTTGTGTTGTAACCTCGCGTTCCTGTGGCTGTGGTGACCATAAGCGTGCCGTTTCCGTTCAGTACAAGATTCACAACTTTCTCAACATTTTTTGAGCGTTTCAGAATTGAATCTACATCGTCAACAAACACGAACTGGAATTTCTTTTTTGAAATAAGGGAATAATTTTTTGAAAGAAATGCAGTCGTTGTTATCAGGATATCGAATTCGTTTTGCACTATTTTTTGAAGATATTCTTCCTTCTCAGATTTTTTCATCTTCCCGAAGTAATACGCTAACCTCTCTTTATCCGCATATTTCTGTGCTTTCATAACCACATCTTTAAGCAGTACGGTGGTGGGAACAATTATGTAGCTCTTTTTACCTGAATTTGCTAAATACAGAGCCATCATGATACCGAAAATTGTTTTACCGACTCCGGTAGGGGC
>WAOZ01000121.1 GCA_015520975.1 DHVE2 group archaeon
CTGGAAAGGATGAGGAAGAGGAGGAAAAAAGTGAAGAAGAGGCCATTGCTGGCCTTGGAGCTCTATTTGGATAATGGAAAAGGAGGTAGTAAAAATGGAGTATGTATATAGTGCCCTGATCCTGCATACGCTGGGTAAAGAAATAAACGAGGAGAGCATAGCGAACATAATCCGTGCTGCTGGAGTCGAGCCAGATATGGCCAGAATAAAGGCACTTGTATCTGCGCTCAGTGAAATAGACATCGAAGAAGCAATCAAAAATGCAGCCTTTGCACCGGTAGCCGCAGCGCCTGCAGCAGCAGGTGAGGTGAAGGAAGAGAAGAAAGAGGAAGCGAAAGAGGAGAAGAAAGAGGAAGAAGAGGAAGAAAAGAAGGAAGAAGAAGCCATTGCTGGTCTGGGTGCACTGTTCGGATGAGCTGGTGGGTAAATGCACAAACTCATCAGCTATACACTGCTCTATATCGTTCCAGCAGTGCTGATAGCGTACGGTATATGGCAGAATATACTGGCGCTAATAATAGGATTGGCATGGATTGGCTCATCATTTATAATCTTTGAGCAAACAAGGGATGTCTACGATTCAGAGTGACAGCACCCGATATATTTTATCGCCATAATAATGTATATTTTTAACTGCAGCACCTTTTTTTTCTCTGACCATCTCCTCCCCACCCATTAATGCTATGCCAACCGCAAGTGGTTTGCCGTATTTTTCATCTCTCACATAGACCCCATCTCCAGAGGATATACTGGTATCCGCCTCAACAATACCTGCTGCAAAGATATTGGCACCGTTCAAAACATGCTTGACTGCACCCATGTCCACAGTTACAAATTTGTTATCTGGTGCGCATTCCAAAAGCACATTAACCGTAGGATAGTATTTACCATCGTAATAAAAAAATGCAGGTTTTCTGTTCACAAGAACCACGGTGAAATTCCCCTCAACAATTTCGAACTCGCCGGATATTTCAATCGGTATCGCCAGATTCTTTTTTATTTCTTTTATCTTTTTTTTGCTCAGATGATACCTTCTCACCATTTTTCACCTCTTCAAGCCTCATCAGTGCTTCTTCAAATCCCATACCTGCCGAGATTTCAAAATATTTCACAGCTTTTTTTGTATCTTTTTTTCTCAAATAGGTCTCCCCAAGTAAGTAGTAGGATTCTGGTGTTTTGAATTTCTTAAATATTTGCTCGGCTTTGTCCATCATACCCTTATCTAAGAGCATATAGCCAATTCTCAATGAAAATTCTGCATTGTATGGATATTCGGGAGGTTTGCCCGAATCACCCATCACAAATCTCAGAAACTCTCTTTCAATCCTGAATTTCTCACCGGATATTCCTTTAATCTCTGCCAGCGCTTTTTCAAATTCACCCAGCATTTCATAACTTAGACATCTGTAGTATTTCACATCCTCATCATCCCCATTCATTTTAAGAATCTCGTCGTATTTTCCAAGTTTAAATAAAAGCGCTGCTTTGAGCGAAGAATCTGCAAAATCCAGCGCGTTTTCGATATCACCCATTTTCAGATATATCCTCGCTGCGTCATCCACATCACATTGCTTTAGCGCCTCATTGTAGCATCTGTATGCCTCTGCTTCATAACCAAGCTTGCTGTATATATCTCCCATCAATTCCCATGCCTCGAACAACTCCGGCTCAAGATCCACTGCCTTTCGAAGCGAGTCTAGGGCATCTTCATAATCATATAAATGATAAAGTGCTCTGCCACGCCAGTACCAGGTCTCTCCGTAATCCGAATTGAGTTCCAGCGCTCTATCAAGATATTCAAGTGATTCTTCATATTTCCCGAGCGCGCAGAGCGCGTGTCCCTTTGCATGCCATGCATAATCGAATTTTTTGTTCAACGCGAGAGCCTTATCGTGAAAAGGTATGGAATACTGATGCATGTGCATTCTGTCCAGCGCATTACCGATATTATTCCACGCAATTTCGTACTCGGGATTTATTGTTACCGCTTTCATAAAATAAGGTATCGACACCATATATCTTTTGAGATTGTAAAGGGCATTACCCATATTGTTCCATGTAACCTCATCCATCGGGTCCAGTTTCAGCGCCATCCAGTAACATCTCACCGCATCATTGAGTTTTCCGACAGCATGATATGCATAGGCCAGATTGTACCACGCCTGCCTGTAGTTGCTGTTTAGTTCAAGCGCTTTTTTATAGTGCGATATTGCATCTTCAATCTTGCCATTCGTGAAAAGCGTAAAACCGCGATTGTTCCAGACCTCCTCATTTTTTGGGTCTATTTCTAAAGCTGTATCATAGCACTCGAGAGCTTTATCATATTCCCCCATAGCAAAATAAGCATTGCCGAGAGCATTCCAGTATCTATCATCGTTTTTTATCTTCAACGCATATTCCAGCAAATCGCGTGCTGTTCTGAACTCTCCCGCATCAATAAACACAAGAGCGGCAGAATAAATCAAATCAGGATTTGTCCCATAATGCTCCACCACATATCTCAGGGTTTTACGCATCATTGCCAGATCGTTTATGAGAAGGTAGAGATACGCAAGGTCAATGTACGCTTCCACAAGTCCTGGGTCAAGTGTCAGCGCACGCTCATAATAAAAAAGCGCATCCTCGTATTTTCTCAGATAAACAAGAGAATTTGCAAGATTATAGTATGCGGTGGCATATTCAGGATCGATATCTATCGCTTTTAAATAGTATTCAACAGCATCCTTATGCCGTCCAATAGAATCTAGTGCAACGCCTATGTTGTTATATGTCGTTGCATCTGCCGCACCACTTTCTATGAGCTTTTCATATTCTTTTATGGCCTCTTCGTATCGGCCCTGTTTCATAAGCTCGTCTGGATCCACCGTAGAAGCTAATGATTTAAAATTAAATAATCCTTTCTCTCAGCATCTCTGGTTTAACCAGTTTGAATTTTCGGATGTGTTTTTAGCCATCTGATTGTTTTTCATCCTCTTTTGATTCCTCCGTTTTTGGCTCCTGTACACCCTGATTTTCTTCGTTTTTATCAGATTCTTTTTCGGATTCTTTGCGTGGAGGCTGATAACCTCCCACCCTCATGGCACCGGCTTTGGTTATGTGTATCGCGTAAGTGAGCATTACATAGAGCGCACTTACAATACCCATCGCCATGATGCCCTGATTAAAAAACAATAGCTGAAAGAGACCAGAGGGTTTCTCCTTAATGAGTTCGACAATAACATAAGTATTGTTTATGCTGAGGTTCATAAAGTAAACTCCTTCATCCAAGAAAACTGATATGGTGTATTTCGTTGTGTTCCCTTTGATACTTCCGGCCACTTTGCCATCTTTAATTGTAACAAGAGTAAAGGCATCCTTTATCTCATAGGAAAGTGTTGCGTTGGTGGGTGCATTATACACCACACTAATCGTGAAATTTTTCTGATAATCGGATGTTGTGTACGGCTCCACCGTTGCTTTAAGCATGTTATCACTCGATTCAAAACTGTGCGAGGGTATGTCGGCCCATAGAACCGAGAATATGCCAAAGAATATTATAGTACCCACCACTATACCACCAACACCTAGGGCAACACGGCTCATGGGTTTTTTGATACCAATATATCTGAATACAAAGAACAGAATAACCGGATACACGAGTGTTATGAGCCATCCGAGATACAGCGCGAGCATCATCAGCACAACGGCGACAAAAAAGCCACCTATCTTCTTTTTATGTTTGACGAAGAGTTGTTTTATGGCATTCACATCCATAATTATCCCCATATCCACACTTATATTTAAAATATCCCTATCTCAGAATTTTGACCACCGATTTACCATTGGATTTTTCCACATGGTACACTGCATCAGCGATGTTCATCAGCTCCTTCTCGTGGCTAACTATTATTATCTGATCCGTTTCCATCTGCTCGAATATGTCCTTTAGCTTGTAAAGCTGGTCCTTACTGAATCCATCAGTTGGCTCGTCCAAAATAAGTATGTTTGTTTTTAATCCCAAGGCACGCTTGACCATCGTATTTAAGGAGAGTCTGTAAGCGAGCGCAACGGATGTCCTTTCACCACCGCTGAGCGAGCTGATGGGCATATCGTACTTGTCGTATCTCACAATGGGTGTGAAATTCTCATCAACTGTAGCCTCATAATCGCTCTCACCGAGAAGCTCGTAAAACCATTTCTCAAATAGTGCTCTAAACTCTTCATTAATCTGCAGTAACCTCATCTTTTCAATATCTTCAAGAGCGGGTATGAATTTATCTCCAAGCCAGTTTCCTATCTCCTCAAGTCTCTTACCTTTTTCGATGCTTTTCTCAAGCTCATTTTTGAGACTATTTTTTCTATCAAGTTCTTTCATATTCTCGCTCAACTCCTCCTCAACGCTTCTGTACTGCCCCTCCATATTTCTGTATTCACCGTAAAGGGCCCTGTATTTCTCAACCAATTTGCGATGCTCTTCCTCATCGTAGCTTACCTGCGTAAGTTTTCGCTCTGCATCTTTCAGCTTTTTTCTCAGATTTTCCTGTTTTTTCTTCAGCGTTTCAAGGCGCGATCTCTTTTTCTCTATTTCTTTAAGAAGAAGCTGTAATTTCCGATATTCATCTCTCTTTGCCTCCAACGATTTTTTACGCTCTTCCAGTGCACGATATTTCTCCTTTATATCTCCAAGTTCTTTGAGTTTTTGTGTGATGGATTCAAGTTCCGTTTTTAATTTATCCATGGCCTCAATTTTAGTTTTGATGTCTTTAATTCGCTTTTCAAGAGTTTCTTTTTCACCTTCAATAGATGATACCTTTTTCTCTATCTCGTGAATTCTGAGAATTTCGTCTTTCAACTGCTTGATTGAGGATTCGTATCTGCTTATCTTGCCATTTATATTCTTTATTGCTTCTCTCAACTTCTCTATTTTTCTTTCCGCCTCATGGATAAGCTTTCTCTTGTGCGTTTCATCGAGAGGACGCTGACAGGTCGGGCACACAGCACCGAGGGATTTATACTTCTCAATCTCAGTACTTGCATCTTCCAGTTTCTGCGTGTTTCTGGCTTTTATCTCGCGTAAAACTTTCAGTTTCTCTTCCAGCTCGTTAAGTTCATTCTCCAGAGAAATCTTTTTTTCCAGAATTTTTCTGTGGGATTTTATAGTTTCATCAATCTCGCGTATTTTTGCAAGAAGTTTATCCCGCTCTTTGATCATATCTTCAATGGTGTTTATTTCCACTTTGAGTCTGCTCTCTTCTTTACTCAATTCCTCGTAAGTATCCATCTGAACACGCAGTTTTTCAAGTTCGTTTGCTGTTCTGTTATATTCGGCCACAGCGTCATCAAGCGCTCTCAATTTCTTTTTGAGTTCCTGTTCCTGAGCCATTTCGTTCATTATATGTTCCATCTCTTCACTGCGGGATTTCAGTTCAGATTTATATCTCTCGATTTGCCTCTTCAATTCCTCGTGCGATTTTCTCCGATGTTCCATCTCATCAACACTCTTTTTAAGTATGTCTATGTTTTTCTTCATCTCACTCATCCGCGCCTGTATATCCTTCAGTTTCTCTTTCTTTGCATCTATCATCTCCTGAAGCTCTTCAATTTCGATGTTTACTCTTTCAAGCTCTTCCTTCTTCGCATCTATGGCACGCGATTCTCCCTTAATGCCAGAAAGAATTATAGATGCATTATCCCGCGCAATCTTGTATTCATCTAAATGAAAAATTTTCCTTATAACTTCCAGCCTTTCCTCCTCCTTTCCGCTCAGAATCTCCTTCATAGTTTCCTGCGGTGTGTATATCGCGTAATTTATAACAGGTAGAGTTCTTCTGAATTTATTGCCAACATCAACTCCCATTATACCTAATATGAAAGATTTGATTTCCAGCGGACTCAGATGCCTTTTACCTTCCGGCGTTATAACATATGTTTCATCGTTGGAGATCCCGCCGCGTTTGTTTCTTATGATTTTTCTATATACCGTGTAGATTTCATCGTTGTGCACAAAAACGATTTCAACATCGCCCCACATAGCGCCTTTTCTGAGCAGTTTTTCATAAAAGCCCCTTTCACTGTTCCCGAATAGTGCGAATTCTATGGCCATGAGAATCGTTGTTTTCCCGCTTCCAATATCACCCTCGAACAGTATTGTGCCTTTATCAAACCTGATTAAGCCGCTATCCTCATAACTGCGGATGTTTCTAAGCCTCACAGATTTAATGATCATTTTACTTCACCCCATAAAATCAAACAGAGTTTGCATCTTTTTGGCTTTTTTCATTTCGGAAATTTTTACTTTTTCATCATCAACTTCATCGTACTCCTGATTTTCGCCATTCTTATTGGATTTGGTATTTTCCCGCTCCATCACCTTATTAAGCAAATCATAAACCTCTCGCCAGAGCGCGTCTTCATAATCTCTTTTCTTCATATCATCAGGCTTGGGTTTTGATAATATCCGAAACAGCGTGTGCGTGAAATCCTCTCCATACACGGATATTTTTTTAAACACCTCTCTTTCAATATCTTCTTTTGTCCCTCCAGTAACATTTATTTTCTTTCGCTCTCTGGTCTTTAACTGATATGTATTAAGCAAAACTTCTAATGCACTCTCTTTGAATTTCTCCCGTATACTGTGAAAATCCACATCCGCTATTTTGCCCGAATACAGCTCTCCGCTGACTTTAACCATAACCACTTTGCCTGAATAATCCTTAGAAGCAAGAGTCATCAACTCTTCACGGAGAGATACGGCACTTTTACCGTTTGCATCCACGGATATTCTTTCAAATTCCGCAACATCTATCCTGACAAATTTCGGTTTGAAATCCTCCACTATGTAAAAGCCCCGTTCGTATCCCCTTTCAAGATCCGAATATGTCGCACCGAATAGCGGACCCGGATAAATCAACGGTGCGTTTCCTACACTGGATTCTATCCTCGCATGGATATGGCCACCTGCGTAGTAATCAAAACCCTGTGGAAGTGAGGATTTGGGTACCGCGAACCTGTCCGGGATATAGGAAGGCTTGAGTTCGGATATGGTTGTATGAAATACAAATATTTTCGGCGATGGAAGTTCAGAAAGATATGCTCTATCTAGATATTGGAAATATTCGACTTCCGCAGCGGATGAAAGCCCGGAGATCCCAACGATATACACTCCCGTTTCATCCCGTACAGGTTTTAATCTTAGGAGAGTGTCATCGTCGATCTCAACACTTTCATAATTAACCGCCTTCATGAAAACATCCGCAGAATTAAGAACATCAAGAAGAGATGTGCTGCCCGCCGAAAAATCATGGGAGCCATACACCATATAAATGCGTATTCCAGCATTCTGCGCTTTTTTCAGTATTTCAACGCCCCGTTTCACGGTGTCCATATCGGGTATTGGGTTGTGAAACAGGTCCCCGGCTATTATAATGAAATCCACCTCCTCTGCAATACATTTATCTATAGCCATCTCGAAAGCCTGGATATTCAGTTTTTTAAGTACCGGATTCTTACTGAATGCGCCAAGATGCGCATCTGCCATATGCGCGAATTTCATACGAATCTTTAATTATGCGGCATATTTAAAGATTGATGCGAAGAGTGTGTGACAACAAGAGTTGCGTTTGGTGATTAATCTCTGAGAAGATTCAAAAACCTTAAAATAAAAGTTCATATTATCACGCTAAGGCAGGTGATATGAATGGCAACATTCAAGGTCGTGATAAATGACCCTCAAACCGGAAAATCGTATCAGAAAGAAATTACGGGTACAAAAGCGAATTCGCTGATCGGAAAGAGGATAGGTCAGGAAATCGATGGTGTGTTTGTGGACCTACCCGGCTATAAGCTGGTCATTACAGGTGGAACTGACAAGGATGGCTTTCCAATGAGACCGAATCTTCAAGGTCCGCGGAGGAAAAAACTCCTTCTGAAGGGCGGTATAGGGTTCCATCCAAAGAGAAAAGGTATGAGAAAGAAAAAAATGGTAAGGGGCAATACCATTTCCGCTGAAATAGTTCAGATAAATATGAAAGTTGTGCAGTACGGTCCGAAACCTCTTGAAGAAGCGGTGCAGGAAAAGGAAGGTGAAAAATGACGCAAATGCCTAAACAACCAGAGGTAAATATCGGAATGGTTGGTCATGTTGACCATGGTAAGACGACATTAACCAAAGCCATCACGGGCAGGTGGACCGATACTCATTCCGAAGAACTGAGGCGAGGCATAACAATCAAACTGGGATATGCCGATGCCGCGTTTTACAGATGCAGAGATAAAGACGAGCCTGAATGCTATGTTTCCAATCCGAATAAATGCCCGGGAGAGACGGATTTACTGCGCGTTGTTTCATTCGTAGATGCACCCGGACACGAAACACTCATGGCCACAATGCTGAGCGGTGCTGCGATTATGAACGGTGCATTACTGGTGATCGCTGCAAATCAGAAGTGCCCGCAACCTCAAACAAAGGAGCATTTGATGGCTCTGGACATTGTGGGCGTGAAAAAGATAGTCATCGCACAGAATAAAATAGATCTGGTGACCGACGAGAGAGCAAGGGAGAGTTATGAGGAGATTAAGAAGTTCGTTGAAGGTACGTGCGCCGAAGGCGCACCGATTATCCCCGTAAGCGCCCATCATGACGCGAATATAGATGTGTTAATAGAAGCGATTGAAAAACATATTCCCACTCCTCAATTTGATCCAACCAAGCCTCCAAGAATGTACATAGCGAGGAGTTTTGATGTGAATAAACCGGGTACCCGACCCAAAGACCTTGTCGGCGGGGTGATAGGGGGCTCGGTCATTCAGGGCAAATTTAAGATAGGTGATGAAATCGAGATACTCCCCGGTTTCTATGTTCCTAAAGGAAACAGAATAGAATGGGATCCCATTTACACGGAGATTGTATCGCTTATGGCTGGCGGAAAATACTGGAACGAGATCAGGCCAGGAGGTCTTGTGGGCATAGGCACAAAACTTGATCCCGCAATAACCAAGAATGACGGACTTTTAGGCAGAATGGCCGGCAAACCAGGAACATTGCCTCCTGTTCTGACGGAAATGACTATGGATGTGCATCTCCTTGAAAGGGTTGTTGGCTCACGGGAGGAGAGAAAAGTTGAAAAGATCCGCACCAACGAACTTCTGATGCTCAATGTGGGAACACTTGCAACCATCGGTATAGTATCCAGCGCAAGGGATGATGTTGTTGACATAAAATTAAAGTATCCCGCCGTTGCCGAGAAGGGCCAGCGCGTTGCTATTGGAAGAAAGATTATGAATCGCTGGCGTCTAATCGGATACGGAATTCTCAAATAGATTCATCAAGTTTTCTTTGCTGCGTTTCTTCTTTGTTTATGTATCCTTTCAAATCGTATGCTTCTATCACCAGTTCCCACATAATTTCTTCGTATTCTTTTGAATAATCTTCCGTGGGGACAAAAGCGGAGTTGTTCCGTGGTATGGATATCCCCACCCCCTGAAGCAGTTCAAGTGCCTTCTTTCGCTCCTCCCCGACTATCTTGCGGGCATTCTGAGGATAGCCAACCCCAGATTTGTTGAGTTCTCTAAGAAATACTGGCCTTCTAAATATTCTGTAGAGCGTATAGAGACAAACATCCGCGGAATTTTCCTCATTGACCTTGCGTGCCTTATCACCCACGATCTCGTATATTGTTCGTTTTCTGCTCTGCTGAACACTGAAAACTTTGGCAGGTTTTATTATTCTTTCCTTCAGTATTCCCATATCGGCCATGGCCTGCAGGTACCCGGTGAGCAAAAGCCTGTGTTTTTTTATCCCCATTTTTGCCAGCGCGTTGTATAGATCGTTTATTGAACGGCCCTCCTTGCCTAAGAGTTCGACGATTATGTCCTTTAACGGCTTCTCCACTATTTTCTTCCCCATAAAAACTCAGGGATGTAATGCACATAACTCTATATATAGGTTTTGCTAAGCGCATAATCAGGAACTATAAATTATATTTCTCATATATTGCATTTTTTAAAATATTGAGTGGTATGCAACCCTCTGAGAGTATATTTTTATGAAACCTCATAATATCAAAATCTTCAACACTCTGTTTCACAGCATCTCTAATCTTAAGCATTTCATTTAATCCGTAAATATAGGTGAATTTAGAGCCGGGTGTGACCATACTGCTCCGTATCTCTCCTTCACTCACCGAATAATCCATTAATCCCTCAAAGACGAAGAAGTTTTTCACCTCTTCTGTATTCATAGCACCCGTGAAAAGCGATATTTCACCTATCAATCTTGGCGCTTCTCCAGACCCTCGCAAGATGATAAAATATTCTTGATTCAGGATTGCTGAAAAATCCATGCTCAAATGCAAGGTGCTCCGAATAACATGCCCATCCTTCATAATAATCCAGAAAGGTATGCAGAGACCGAATTAAAGATGGGCTGTTTCTCTCATAAAGTGCCTGAACATGATGTCCTGGATAGATTTCATGCACCGCGGATAGCCTTATCATGTGTCTGTTGTGCTCGCGAAAAAGTTTCGGTGTCTTTGGGGGCGCTATAAAATAGAGGGTCTTTCGTGTTGTATCAAATCTTCCAGAGGTTATCGTGGCTGTATGATACAGAATTTTCTTCATATGCTCGGGCATCGGATATATCTCAACCTTTTCAGGTTCTGGTATCTGAACAAGGCGGTTTGAAATTACAAACTCTCTAGCTTCTTTAATCGCCATTCTATACTCATTGAGGAGCATTTCTATACTCTCCGGATGATCGTCTTTTATGGCGTATATAACATCTTCCACATCCGAGCGAGGATAGTGATCCTCAATGATATTTTTTATTTCCTGCATGCTTTTATCCATATATTTCCGACCTGTGTCTTCAAGTTGTTTTGCCGATAACTCGACACCCATGGATTGTAGCAATTCTGAGAACATCGTTTCGCCTATGGGTGTAAAAGGCTTTGCATCGTCTCTGACTTTCATAAGCCAGAAATAATAATCTTTCAGCGCTGAAAGAATGGGGGAAATATCCACTTTAAAACCTGCAGATCCCATATCTCTTTCAACACGTTTTAAAAGCACGGGCATCGTTGAGACCATACCCATAGCTATTTCAATGTACTCCTTTATCGGTTCTGTCAGAGAATCTCTACTTTTAACAAGCAATTCGGCGGCTGCCGCGATTCTCTTCTTAATTATCTCGTATTTTATCTCCGGTGGCACATCCATAAGAGATGGATAAACTATCCCCTCGCTTATCATCTGAGGTGCCAGCGGATATTTTCTCCATAGTTTATAACGATCCAACATAAACAGGCGCCACTTTATAAAACTCAATGCGGTTGAGTAATCAACCGCCTCATTCGAGGAACTCACATTCTCAGCCTTATCTTCAAAGTGCGAATACCACTCTTCGAGAAATACTATCTCAGTCTCCATACCCCTTTCGGAAATATCCGGAAATGGCGGGAATTCAAGCCATATTCCCTTATGAATTGCCAGATCCGGACGCAGGCGAAGGTATTCCCAGAAAAATGCATCCCGAATATCCATGTATTGTTGCAGAATTTTATCCTTTATTAAGTTTCTGGATAATTCCCCATGTCGTATACAATTCGGCCATTCACAATCGTGGCCATGACATTCAGCCCGTTGAGAGAGTACACCAGATTTGATATTATCGTATCTTTCCGTAGAGGTTGTGCATTTGGTTCTGCGCCGTTTACAATTACGACATCGGCCAGATGATTCTCAACGATTCTCCCGGCTTTCAACCCCAGAGCATCGGCGGCAACCACCGTGGCCATATCGAATATCTGCTGTGCAGTTGTGATCGATGCATCCCATCTTTCGTTTTTATGTAGCAGAGCCGCGAATTTCATCACCTCAAACATATCCAGATTGTTGTTGGTAACAGCGCTATCCGTACCCAGCGTAACGGGCACATTTTCCTTAACCAGTTCTGGCAGTGGCATGGAACCGCCATTGCCCAGTTTCATATTGCTGGTCGGATTGTGCGAGACCTTCACACCGTTTTTAGCCAGCATTCTTATCTCGTTCAGGGTCAGCCACACCAGATGCACCGCAATGAGCCGGAAGGAGAGAAAACCAATATCGTTTAGGAATTCCACCGGTCTTTTGCCCGTCTTCCTCCGATGTTCGTAAACCTCTTTTCTAGTCTCGGAGACATGCATCGTCATCAGGGTGTCATATCGCTCGGCGATTTCCTTTGCTTTAAGCAGTGTTTCCTCTGAGCATGTGTATACGCCGTGCGGGGCAATCAAGGGGGTGATTAAATCCTCGTTTTGATATGCGGTAATGAACTTTTCAGCATTGCTTAGCGGGTTGCCCTCCTGCGTGGTGATATCTTCATCAACCACCGCCCAGCCGAGGAACGCACGCATACCCATTTTCTTTGCTACCTCTGCTACAACATCCTCATCGGAGTACATGTCAACGAAGGTCGTGGTACCCGTGCGCAGCATCTCTTTTATCCCCATTTCCGCCCCGATACGGAAATCGTCTCTGCTTCTCTGCCCCTCCAATTTCCACATTTTCTCAAGGAATTTTTCCAGATCAACATCGTCTGCGAGACCCCGCAGGTCGGTCATCGGGATGTGCGTGTGCGTGTTTATAAGCCCTGGAATAACTATCATATTTTTTTCTTTAAACACATAATCTGCTTCCACATTTATTTTTCCAATCTCGGTGATGAGATTATCCTCAATATACACATCCGCTTTGATTATCTCCCTGCGTGTGTTCTGCGTAACTACCCACGCATCCTTTATAAGCACGCTCATAGGAACACCCATCACCCCCATGTTATCCTAAGTATTTATTTCTACCTGATTGCGATATTTTTAGCAGGGAACATTTAAATAGTTTTTTCAATAAGCGAATAATGTATGGATTTGGCGGTGATAATTCTGGCATCCACTGCGGTGCCTATTCTGATTTACAACGCATACTGGGTTATTAAAACAAAGGATACCGACATGTATTACGGGATATTTTCCGGAATCTACACATTCATCGGTGCATTATTCGTATCTTACGGGTTTCCCGGGAATCTTATTATGCCTGTTTCGTTTTTCATACTTGCACTTGGAGGATTTCACGCATTTATAAATATGAGAAATAAAACCAAACTGATCAAGGGCATAATTTTCGTGGCAATGTGTTTAACCATATCCGTTATGCAATATGTGATGTGATATGAACAAAAAGAAGATGTTCACAGGGATAATCGCGTATCTCGCTGTCATAGCGCTTTACTTGGCATTCTTTGCTTATCCCGTATCCCCGGCAACGCTCAATGCATCTGGATACACCCAAGTTAAATCCGAAGTTTACGAGCGTTTGCCCTATGTCGTATACAAAGTTTATGTGAAGCCTGATTTATCACCTGCCATAGTTGTTGTCGCCACGATAAGAACACCATTCGTGCCAGATAGTACCTACAGCAAAATTCTGCGGGATATGGAAGGTATCATTGAAAACGAAACAGAAGAGAGATACCACGCCAGCATAGACCTCGTTTTTGTGGGAGAGACCACGGTAGCCATAAACGGGAAAAAGGTGGTTATGGACGAATACGATGTCCATCTGAAATATCTGAACCAATACGATGTGTGGGGCAGGCCAGATACCGTAAAACTATATCTTGGCGCATTTTTCTGCAACGAAAAATACGAATCGGTGTTTGTGGCTTATCTCTGTCCGCCAGTGTTTAAGAGCGATTTTACCACTGTTTTGAATAGCATAAGGTGCTGATTTTCATACGCAAATTTCAGCGTAAACGAAAACCCTAATAAGGTGTTGATAAATACACCTATCATCATGGCGGAGGTACCTCAGTATAAAATTAGGGAACTTAGACTAAAAGCAAACGATATAAGAAGATGGGTTATAGAGATGACCTGGCGCGCAAAATCGGGACATCCCGGAGGCTCTCTCAGCGCCGCGGAAATCCTCTCTGTGCTGTATTTTCACGAGCTCAGAATAGACCCCAAAAATCCGGACTGGCCCGATAGAGATAGATTCGTTTTAAGCAAGGGACACGCATCTCCAGCGTATTACGCCGCACTGGCGATGAGAGGCTTTTTCCCCGAAGATGAGTTGCTAAATTTCAGAAAACTCGGGTCGTTTCTGCAGGGGCACCCTTCACTGATAGTCCCGGGAGTGGATATGTGCACGGGTTCACTGGGCCAGGGACTCAGCGCTGCGGTTGGTATGGCCATCGCGGCAAAGATGGATAACCGGGATTACAGAGTATACGCGCTTTTAGGAGACGGAGAGATTCAGGAAGGAGCAGTATGGGAAGCGGCCATGTGCGCCTCAACGCACTCGCTAAACAATTTAATAGCCATCGTGGACAGGAATATGATACAGTTAGATGATTTCACAGACAGGATGGTTAAGCTTGACCCGCTCGAAGAAAAATGGCACTCATTCGGATGGAATGTTTTTTCAATAAACGGCCACGATGTGCGGCAGATAATCTACGCGCTTGAAGAAGCAAAAAAGAGCGATAACAAACCTTCCGTTGTTATAGCGCATACCGTTAAGGGTAAGGGTGTTAGTTATATGGAAAACAGTCCCAAGTACCACGGTAAGCCGCCGCAGAATGAAGAAGAATATAAAACCGCAATTAGGGAGCTGGAAGAGGCGAGGCGAGGAATATGAACTGGGAATATGAATCACCTCGAAAAGCGTACGGAGAGACTTTAGTTGAGCTGGGCAGAGAGATGGATAATCTCGTGGTGATGGATGCAGATTTAAGCACATCAACAAAAACTGCAATGTTTGGAAATGCATTCCCTGATAGGTTCATAAATGTGGGCTTGCAGGAGCAGAACATGATGGGCATAGCTGCCGGCCTTGCCACAACCGGGAAAGTTGTGTTCGTCTCATCGTTTGCCGTTTTCGCCACGGGACGCGCGTACGACCAGATTCGTCAGAGCATTGCGTATCCTAAATTGAATGTCAAAATCGTTGCCACTCACGGCGGTGTAACCGTTGGCGAGGATGGCGCATCGCATCAGATGATCGAAGATGTTGGTCTTATGTGCGGGTTGCCTAACATGAGAGTTATAGTGCCAGTTGATTCAAATGAGGTGCGGAGAGTTATAAAATTCGTCGCTTCAGAAAATGGGCCGTTTTATGTGAGGTTGACAAGAACAGCGCTTCCGAACCTGACCGAAAATGATGATTCTTTTCATTTTGGCAAAGCTACAATTATGCGGGATGGTAGCGATATAACAATCATAGCGATGGGCATCGAGGTGTCGTATTCACTTATGGCTGCGGAGATGCTTTCGAAAGAGGGAATAGATGCGAGAGTCATAAATATGAGTACCATAAAACCAATAGATAAAGACGCCATAGTAAAAGCTGCACGGGAGACGGGAAGGATTCTGACTGTGGAAGATCATAATATCTACAACGGACTGGGCTCTCGCGTTGCGGAGGTACTGGTTGAAAACTATCCGGTTCCAATGAGAAGGCACGGGATGAAAGATGTCTTCGGCGTAAGTGGAAAATGGAATGCGCTTCTTGAGCATTACGGACTGGATGCAAAGGGTATTGCCAACGAAGTGCGCAATTTGATGGAGGTGAAAATATGAAGATATTTGTGGATACTGCAAAATTGAGCGAAATCAGAGAAGCGATATCGTGGGGTATAGTGGATGGCGTTACCACAAATCCGTCGCTGGTGAAAAAGGCTATAGGAGAGGAAAAGGAAGATACGAAACTCGAGGACTACATAGCAGAGATATTAAAAGTTGCTGGCAAAACCAGACCCGTGAGCCTAGAAGTTATGGGCCTCACAGCCGAAGAAATGGTTCGCGAAGCGGAGATACTTTACGAAAAATTCAACGATATCGCAAATAATGTGGTAATAAAGGTTCCCATAAACACATATAAGGGATACTACGAAGGATTGAAGACCATAAAAACCCTGAGCGAGGAGGGGATACCCGTAAACTGCACACTTATAATGACTCCGGAGCAGGCGCTGCTTGCAGCCAAAGCTGGGGCGAGATATGTCAGTCCATTCGCCGGAAGAATAGATGATTATTTACGGGAAGAAAAATTGAATATGAAAAAGGGTGTCGATTTCAAAAAACACGATTACTATCCTTGGGATGGAAAAGGTGTGGACGATAACGGAATAAAGAGCGGTTCGGATCTTGTAGAAAAGACAGTCATAATCCTAGAAAATTACGGATACGATACGGAAGTTATCGCCTCAAGCATCAGAAATCCGAGACAGGTCAGGGAAGTGGCACTCATCGGCGCGCATATAGCCACCATTCCGTTCAGCGTTCTGGAAAAAATGCTTCTGCATCCGAAAACCAAGGAAGGCATTGAAAAATTCAGCGAAGACGCTGCTGAGTCTGGATACGAGAGACTGTTCTCCTAACCCATCAATTTTTTGTATATTGGGATTATGTAATCCTCAACTATTCTGTCCCATGTAAAGTTCTTCGCATAATCGAGTATTTTATCTCTGTCCCAGTTCTTGTTTATTGCGATCTCCATTTTTTCAGCGAGTCCTTCTGGATCTCCGGGCTTGCATAAAAGCCCATAATCTTCAGATATCAGTATCTCAGGCACACCGCCAACAGATGTGGCGACTAAAGGAGTGCCGCAGCCCAGCGCCTCAAACATTACCGTTGGATTACCTTCACTCAAACTTGGCAAAACGAAAAACTCCGCGGCGTTTATCCATAATGGCACCTGCTCATCCGGAACAAAACCGAGCAGTTTTATCTTATCTTCCAGACCTAAAGAAGATATGTTGTTTTTTAGCGTTTCGTATAGAGGACCTTTACCTCCAATATAGAACACAATATCTTTCAAAGCATTTTTGGATAAAAGAGATACCGCTTTGATGAGTATCTCGTGACCTTTATAATCCCTCAGTGCCGCAAGATTGAACACTATTTTTTTATCTCTTAACTCCAGCATTTTCTTTGCTTTTTCACGAGGTATGGGATAAAATTTGCGAGGATTATAGCCATTTGGAACCGCATATGTGGATGGATTTATTTTTTTCAGCAGCGAAGTGTCTATTTTATTAACTCTTATTATAGCATCCACATTTTTCCAGGTATTGATGTATCTGGACTCGTCCGAATGATACTCGTTCAGAAACCAGTTTCTGTCCTCGTGCACCGTGAGAACGACAGGCACATCGTATTTGTTTTTGAGATACACCGACGCTTCTCCCTGGGGCCATGTAAAGTGCGAGTGGATCAGATGAAATTCTATGCTTTTTTTTCTAATGAGTTTATCTATAGCCTTGAAAAAGCGCTTGCCTAGAGTTTTTCTCGCAATCTCCAGCGGAGCGTGGAACAGTCTGGGAAAATAAATATGGATATTTCCGTATGAATAATCTTCAAGGTATTTCCTGGTTCCAATAATTTGAGGAGAAATTACGAATATTTTGTCAAAATAGTGTGCAAGAACATCCACCTGCTCTTTTACGAACATTCCGTAAGGATATTTCAGATCCTTATCGGGATATGAGTGCGCAATAACCAGAAGGTTTTTATTTTTCATCAATCCACCTCCTGAGCCAGATCTCAAGAATAATCATTTTCCATATCTCCCTGCCGTAATTACCTTTGGATTCTAGATGCTTTCTGAACATCTTTTCTACTTTTCTGTGATCCCAGTACGGGCGGGATTTGAAAGATTTGGAGGATATTATTTTTTCCACCACTTTCTTTCCGATTTCCGTTCTGAGTAGGTCATCATCGGGTGTGGCAAAAGCAACCTTATCTTTTCGCCATATGACCTCGGAGGGCACCAATCCATCAAATGCTTCTCTCAAAATCTTTTTTGTTATGCCCCGGGAGATTCGAGCCTCCGAAGGAAGTGATAGCACATATTCCACAACCTCATGATCGCAGAACGGCACACGGGATTCTATACTCCAGCGCATAGCGTTCTTATCCTCAAATCTCAGAAGGCGTGGCAGTGAAGAATAAGTCTCCGCGATAACCGCAACATCCCGCACCGTTCTTGTTTTCCAGATTATCCTTTTGGTATCTCTGTTTCTGTATCTCTTCACAAACTCCTTTTTCAGGTGTCTGAACCTGCGGGCCCACAGGAGCTTTGACACACGCACAGGTAAAAGTATCAGAAGCATGTTCATAACGGGCATCAGATTACCATGGAGTTTCTTGTAACTTTTTATCTCATCGATCAAATCCCTGAATTTCATTTTCATAAGTTTTTCCGCAAACAAATATCCGAAAAACCAGTGATAACCTGCGAGTATTTCATCACTGCCCTGCCCGTCTAGCAGCACCTTCATATCATTTTCCTTAGCAAGGCGCATAACCCTGTACTGCCCATAAATGCTCAGTGTTGGAAACGGCTCTTCCTGGGTATCAATGAGGTCTTCGAGGTCATGCAAAAGCTCTTCAAAACCGAATGTGGTTGTGTAGCGACGCGATTTTGTATACTCTGAAATTATTTCCTGATACCTGCTTTCATCTATTTTCTGGCCCGGAAAAACGAGCGAAAACACCTTTATCTCGGATTCGGGATTTATTTTCCTCATACTGCACACTATAGTGGAACTGTCAAGTCCTCCGCTTAAACACGAGCCCACAGGAACATCGGCGATCAATCTCCTTTCTACGGCTTTCAGCATAAGTTCGCGGAACTTTTTGGGATCCGGCATTACGGCCTTTATTTTGCTGTTAATGCTGTAATATTCATTAATTTCAATCCTCTTTGAGCTAATTATGAATTTCAGATTGTGCCCCGGCAAAAGTCGTTTGATGCCTTCAAAAAATGTTTCCTCCGTATGGTCTATAAGATTATAATAGAGATAATCAAATATCACCCTGTCATTGGGTCTTCGAGGGATATTGTGCTGAAATAGTGCTTTTATCTCAGAACTGAATATAAATCTCTCCCCATCATAATGATAGTAAAGAGGCTTGATTCCAAACCGGTCACGGCTCAGAAAAAGTATCCCATTATCCGCATCATATATTGCGAAGGCCCACATCCCGTTGAACCTTTCCACACATTTTTCGCCCCATTCCATATACGCAGCCAGGACTACCTCGGTATCCGTGCTGGACCTGAACGAATAACCCCTGGATTCCAGTTCTTTTCTCAATTCCATAAAATTGTATATTTCACCGTTA
>WAOZ01000122.1 GCA_015520975.1 DHVE2 group archaeon
CCTCAAAGCCTTTATCTCTCAGAGATTCAATGACATAGTTTACAGATGGCATAGATGTTTTCAGCTCGCTGGCTATCGATGGTAGATGATAAAACAAAAATGTCTTTTCCTGCCGCCACAGGTTGAGATATTTATCCAGCAATTTGTAGGTGGGCAGATGCTCCGGGATTCTGGCGCGATTTAAAAAATCAAAATCGTGTATATGCGCAATCCATACCGGACCTCCATATTCACACATACCTATGTTTTCCAGCGTTCTTTTTGCGTGATGGCTACCTTTCAAGATACGAACATACACCCGATAAAAGTGCCCGTACCAGAAACTGAATATTGGCTTTATCCCAAGATCATATCTTACAGCCATTCTCCCTATATAACCCAACAGGTTTCTGACGCCAATTTCATGCGCGTAAGGGGCAGGTGTTGACAGCGTTGATAAATATCTTCTGATGACTTTTTTATTTCGGCCAGATAGTGTCGCCGTATCCGTCGCCGTTATACCCAGTATTTTACCGCATCGCAGAGCAATATCAATAAAATACACCGGTGTTCCGAACGGATCTATATCCACATAATCGTATCTCTCCTCAGCCATTAAGGCATTTGCATCTCTGTTTTTTACAGTGACAGATACTTCGTTCAACTCTGCATTTTTTTTAATAAAGCGATAGGCATCCTTGGATACATCGTTTATGGTGGTATTTATTCCTAGCTCTTTCGCTATTCTGAGTCCGCGCACACCTGTGGCCGCCAGCGCATCCAGCGCATTTCTAACGCGCATATTTGAAAGAAGAAATATTGTAGTGTCGCGATTGAAAACCATCGCTCTGTTGTAGAATACCCCCTTCGCTCTACCTGGACCTCGTTCATTTATCTCCGTCGCAATTATTTTTACCGCGCCCTCCTCAATCACTTTCCTCTCCCTTTATCAATTTAACAACTTTAAAGGGCAGTAAATTTCGGTTTATCGGCGTGACCTCCAGCATTCTTATGTCATCACGCCTTCTTATCTCCTGAAGCAGCGGATTTCGGGATTTTTTGTGCAGCGTCATAATGAGATGCTTATCCATATCCAGTATTTCCCTCACAACCTTAACGAACTTTTTGCTCTCCACTTCCATCTTGCCTATTTCATCAATCACAATTATATCCGCCTTTTCCATAGCTGTTTCGAGCGCGCGTATCCCTACCTCTTCAAGAACAGATATATCTACGCCGTATCTTCCCACCCTGATTTTCGTATCAAAATCCTTGTGCGCAAATATTTTTTTATCCTTGGTCATCCAGTCAAGAACATAAAAACCCACCCTTTTGTTATTTTCTTTAACCTCTTCCGTTATCATTCCGCCCACAACATAACCCTCTTCTTCAAGCATTTCTATTGTTCGTATGAGTGTGGTCGTTTTTCCTACGCCGGGAAGTCCGCTCAATCCGATTTTCACATACATACTAAACCCTCCGTATCTCTTCTACAAACATCAGAGGATAATCCATTTCTTCAATATACTTCAACCTGCAAACTGCCACATAATCCTCATACTTCACCTTGATCTTAACATCCAGCATATCTCCGTGCAAGGTCAGATATTTGTATAAACCTCTTCCCTTTCTGATTCTGTTTCTGTCTATCTTCACCGTCGCATCCTCAACAAACGGCTGCACCTTCAAACTTTCCTCTATGGCTTTTTCAAGCGCATCCACATTATTCATATTCAGAGGCGTTCCGACAAATTGATGATACACACTACCCAATTTGATTCCCGCCTCAAAAGCCGCTCTCTCTGCAGGTGTGCAGTTGAAATATTTTTTAGCAGGATCTTTATTCATTGCGTTAAGGGTATGGCATTCACCAATATTATTATTTCGAGATATCCCTATAAAACAGAAAAATAATATTTGGATTTTGATAATTATCTTGCAGAAATTTCATCACCGTAAATTCCCAAAACCCACATTTATTTATAGTGAAAAGGCTTACTTGCAACGATGAGCGAGGTGTCCGGCGATGAACATCCGCCGCCTGCTCGATACCCGTATGATTCGGGAGAGCTTGGCCGCTCTGCTTCTGGCACTGGTAGCGGATAGCATCGCCGGGTATGTGATGAACAGAAATTTATCCGTTTTTTTGGCTATTCCCGGGCTCCTGATGGTTTTACCCGCACTCATCGATATGCGAGGAAACATTTACGGCGCATTTATCTCCCGGCTCAGTTCCAAACTTCATCTGGGCGAAATAAAAAGCATGAAAGATAAGGAAGTTAAAGAGGGAATACACGCATCGCAGTTTCTTGCATTTTCTATGGCGCTTGTGGTTGGTCTGTTCGCCGGCATTTACGCGTTTTACGGCTCGGGTAACGCCTTTTACATACTTCTTATTCCGGCAGTTATTCTTCTCACACATGTTTTCACAACATCCATATTAACCCCCACCGCGGCATATTTAAGTGTCAAAACCTACGAGAAGGGCTGGAACCCCGATAATGTCGGTGTGCCGCTGATTTCCAGCATCGGTGATCTGACCAGCGTGTCATTTCTCATTATGTCTGCGATTTTTTTGGTTTATTACATCATACATCCCACGCTCATTTCAATAATCGCGGCAGTTATACTCGGCTATGTCATCTATATTGGATATAAATCCCTTAAATCGAAAAACGGAAAGAAAGTCATCATTCAAAGCGCTCCCGTGCTGATGCTCGTGGCTTTTATGGAACTGATCACCGGCGGACTGTGGGAGGCGAATAAGATAGGAATAATTCTTCTAATCCTGCCAGCGGTTCTCGAAACTCTTGGGAACATAGGCAGCGTGTTTTCATCGAGGCTTTCCTCGTTCATATATTTGGGTATGATCGAGCCAAAAATCGTACCGCAGGGAAAGAATTTTTACAGAGAGGTATTATCCATCGCTGTTCTGTCTCTGATAATCTACACCCTCATCGCCATATTTGTATTCATTGTAACAGATTCAATAAAAGGCATCTTTCTGGTATTCAGTGCTTCGTTTCTCTCCGTTGTATCCATAATACTTCTTGCATATTACATAACCGTTTTGAGTTTGAAAATGAAACTTGATCCCGATAACATTGTGATCCCTCTAATAACAACGCTGGCGGATATAATTGGCACGGTTTCTATTGTTTTCGTTTATTTTTTAATTTTTTAACGTTAAATAATAATGAGTAAAAGTTTTATTTTTGGTCGTTTTACCCAATAGCGGTGATGAATTATGGATTTCGCGGCATTCCTCTTCATCGTTGGTTTGGCGCTCATCTTCTCAAAAATATTCGCTTCACTGTTTGAAAAGATAAAACTACCGGGGGTGCTAGGAGAGATCTTTCTCGGAGTCATACTCGGTACTCTGTACCTTTACGGCCAAAATCTGGATTATGTTGGTGAGTGGATCAAAAACTGGATAGTCGTCAGAAGCGCCGAACCATATAAGGGTGTTGAGGGATTTCAGTTCCTATCCCGTCTGGGAATTATCATGCTTCTCTTCATCGCAGGACTTGATACGAATGTGGAGCAGTTAAAATCCACAGGTAAGGTGGCCACAATTTCCACCGTCATGGGCGTTTTTGTGCCGCTGGCACTCGGATTTATGGCGGGGCTGCTGATGGGATACGAGACCCACGAAAGTTTTGTACTTGGCGTGCTTCTAACTGCAACCAGTATTGGTGTAACAGTTAGAACGCTTATGGAAATCAATATGCTTTCGTCTGATGTCGGGGCCGCGTCTCTCAGCGCCAGCGTTATGGACGATTTTCTGGGTATAGCACTGATAATTTTCGCAGTGGGTACCAGCAGTCTTGCGGAGTTCGGTATTAAATTAACAATATTTTTCCTCGTAACCCTCGTTGCTGCATGGTATTACATGCCCAAAATCGCGGAATTCACAAGGAAGCACATATCTTCTCAAAAAGCCTTACTGGGAGTTTTTCTAGGCATAATGCTTCTATTTTCCGCACTTGCCGAATACTCATTTAATGCAGCAATTGAAGGTGCATATTTTGCAGGTATCGTGCTCAGCCGCGTTCCTGAAAGAAGGATTTTTATGGAAGATGTCCGTGCCATAGGATACGGGCTCTTGATACCCATGTTCTTCGTGTATACCGGTGCTCAGCTGGATGTGGGTGATTTTCTCAATCCAGATGCGCTCATGCTTGCCGGCGTGATATTGCTCATAGCCATTGTTGGAAAGATTCTGGGAAGAGGCATCGGTGCAAGAATTGGAGGCTTTCCCTGGAGAAAAGCATGGCAAATGGGCGTTGGCTCAATTCCCCGTATGGAGGTGGCGCTGGTATCGCTCACCATTGCAATTCATGCCGGTGCCATACAACCACAGCACATTAATCTGTTCATGACCGCCACCATGGTTTTCGTGACGGTGACCACGCTGCTTACACCACCGCTGCTGAAACTCTCGTTCAAAAAAGAAATAGAAGCTATGAAAGCTAAATACGCCTGAAACGGCCAAGCACTGGCTCGTAAATTTCACCTTTTTCCTGTAAAGATAAAAGCACCTCATCGATTTTTTCCTCTGAAAGCCCGGTTTTTTCTATCAGTTCTTCGTATGACGCTCCATCGCCATTATCTAATTTGTCTATGAGATCCAGTATGAGATTTTCCAGTTCGGCAAGATCTTCTTTCTCCTCCTCTTCGATTTCCTCCTCTTCGGATATGCTCGGAAGTTCATAGCCAAGCATCTGATACTCTGGAAGGAGGTGTTTCAGTGCGTCGCGGAGCATTTCCATATATTTCTCAACATTTATCTTGTCGTATCTTTTCACCGCCTCAACCACACCCTCCGATATCTTTCTGGAAAAGCCCATGTCCACCAGCGCCTGAACTGTGGGCTGCTCCATTTTGAGCGCTTCGTTCATAGCATCTATCCTGATTTTGAGTTTTCTCGCGGTATCGAAGACCCAGTAATCGCGCAGGATCTCATCCACAACCCTCACTCTTTCTGGAACCACTGATACATACATCGTGTCTTCCCGTGGATAATATACATTTATCTTACCAACCACTGCCACAAACTGCGGAATCTTAACGGATTCGAGTACCTGCCGGGCTTCGGGACGGTATTTTCCGGCTATTATGTAAAAAGCACCGGTCTGATCCGCAACGCGAGCTTTGACCATGTCATCGGTTATCAAGCGTACATCTGTGAGGACCCCAACTATAAACAATCTGCTTATTTTTGCGCCAAGCGGCGTGATCACATAACTGGGTGTTTTGGGTTCCGTGGCTTTTATGTAGTGTTTGGAAGCATTGAATTCTGCAGAAAACACTCTCCACGCAGGCTCTCTCGGCATTTTCACCACCCCAGCTCCTCCAGCAAATGCTGGGCTTTTTTCGCGATATCCTCAAGATTTAAAAATTCAAAATCCCTAACCAGTGTTTTCAGTCCGTATCTCTCATCGCTTATCGCATTTCCTCTGACACGCATAGGAACCGCTATCAATTTATCCTCTATTGCCTCCATAACCACCGCCGAATTTCCCATATTATCTTGCACCATTTTTATCACATCTTTGAGATTCATTCCCAGAATTCTCTCTGTCTGCTCGCGATTGAAAATTAAAAGTGTTGCACCGGTTCCATCGTCCAGCACCGCCTTTATTCTCAAATCTGCCTTGGGCTCAACCTTGCCATGCATAGGGCAGGTTCTGGATGAGAGAACCCTTCCACATTCTGGGCATCTGTATATCAATCCGCTTCCATTCTTTATATCAATTATTACACCTTCAACCACAGCATTAAAACCACCCCTCCCTTCAAGGCTCTCCAGAGTTACAGGAATTTCGTGAACTTCAATATCTTCGTTCAGTTTCTCTATGGTGCACCTGTTATCAAAAACCAGTTGCGGCATGCCCCTGAAAGTGCGGACATACGCACCCACAATTTTAATAACATCACCTTTATTCACCTCAACATCCCATGCGCTGAACGGTACCTCCCCCGTCTCATCGCCTATTATACCCTCCCACACTTTGCGCGGGATTCCATCGACGAATACCTCTTTTTCCCGGGAATCGATGATTTTACCCTTGACCTCCACAAGTCCAATCTTGGGATGCAGTTCGATTATCTTCGCGGGTTTGATCGCTGTTTTAACCTGAATGTCAACATCTTTGAGCAGTTTAACCTTCGTGTTATTGCCTATTATCACCTGCACTCTGCCCTGCCATTCTCGCGTGTATGCGTTTATTATGTCCACGCAATCTCCCTTGCGCAGTGCCACATCCAGACGCCACGCAGTAAAGGGCACCGTGCCCGTCTCATCACCGATGATGCCGTAATGCATCGTTCTTTTCTCGCCCTCCAGTTCATATGTTTTGCTGTTAATGCTTATTACTTTAACCCTGAGATTTATTCTGGGTTCGCCGGGAGTTAGCTCTTCAACTTTTTTTGGTACTGTTATCAGCGCATAACTACTTCCGCCGTAGATGGTTACTACGCTTCTCTCCGCCTCTCGGAGAGGTACCCCCATAGTTATATACTCTCTAAGCTTTTTGATTATTGTGTCTTTATCGACCTTTCCTTCAGTTGCAATATATATTCTTTCCACTGCCTGCTGAATGGGATCCATAACACATCACCTCATTTATGGTGACTTTATTGATGCGGAATATAAAAGGTTTGGTGCGTAATAAAAACGGATAAGTAAAAATTACGAAATATACGCGTGATGTATACGGGAAAAGTTTTAACTACATATAAATAAATACCGTTAAGGGTCACAAAAGAGGTGAAGATTATGGTTCTGGATTCCCTGTTCAATAAGGAAGTAAAGGCGTATAAAAAAGCAAACAAACTGTATGAAAAAGGATTGAAAGTTATGCAAAAAAACCCGCCAGAGGGTGTGGCTATAGTAAAACAATCTTTGGAGGAGATAAAAAACAGCATGCAGGATATTAAAGACCTCTCTCAAAAATTCTCCGAACTTCTCGTAAAAATAGGTCGCACACTTTACGAAAAGGGCGAGATTTCCGAGGCGAGTTACGCATACGAAGCCGCCATAAAACTCAATTCCAAAAACTCTTCTGCGTATATAAATTACGGGCTTCTTCTTGCATATCAGAAAAATTACGAAAGGGGTCTGATTCTCGTTGAAAAAGCGCTCAGAATCAACAGAAAAGATGCCGCCGCATGGGAGGCGAAGGCGATTATTTACGAGCAGATGGGAGACATAGACGATGCTCTGGATATTTACAGAAAACTTATAAAAATGTATCCAGATGTTTTACGTTATTACGATAAATACCTGGAATACAGGCCGCATGATGTGGAGATCCTGTTCAAAAAAGCCACTTATCTTTACAAAATAAAGGACTATTCGGGCTGTATAGAAACCCTGAAAAATGTAATAAGTCTGAACAGAGAGCACAGAAGCGCGTGGGTGTATATGGGTGCCGCGTATACCAAACAGAACATGTTTGAGGAGGCGATCAAATCATTCAAAGAGGCGCTGAAATTAGATCCCAACGACAAGGCATCGTGGGTGAATCTGGCGATAATATACAAGAAAAGAGGCGAATATGAGGATGCCCTGCGCGCCATTCGCGAGGCAATAAAAATAGATCCGGTCGATGCGAAGATATGGTATCTTCAGGCATCAATATATCTGGCTCTTGAGAATTATAACGAGGCTTTGAACTCAATAAACCGTGCGCTTTCGCTGAAAGAGGATTACAAGGATGCACTTATTCTCAAACGCACCATTCTGAAGAATCTGAACATGCCTTCCGAGATGATCGATACATGCAAAAAGTTAATCAAACTGGGTTATAAAGATACTGATCTGCTCTATGACCTCGCCAAAGCGTATTACGATACCAAAGATTACGACAGCGCCATGCACACATGCACGGAGATTCTAAAAACCACGCCCAATCACATGCCGAGTCTTTTCCTGCAAAAGGAAATTATGAAAGCGAAAGAGAGATGGGATTATGTCATTCCAATATGCGAAACCATACTCAATGTCGAGCCCAGAAACTTGGAGGCTCTCATAGATATGTCTATAGCTTACGAGAAACTTGGAAAATTGGAATCCGCACTTAATTTTATGATCCGTGCCACGGAAATTGAAAGAAACAATGTAGAGTTGTGGAAGAGAAGAAAAGAACTCGCCAAAAAACTGAACAAGCCGCAGGAGGTTATTAACTCCTCGCTTCAGATTCTGAACATGGTGGAAGATTTCGACACTTACATAGACCTTGCAAGGGCTTATTACACAACAAGCCGCTATGAAGAGGCGAAAAATATTCTTGAAAAAGCCATTTTGATCGAGGAGGACGATGAGGCGTGGAACCTGCTGGGTATGACCTACTACAAACTGGGCGATCTGGAAAAGGCCATGAACGCATTCAAAAAAGCCGCCGAAATAGACCCAGAGGTTAAAAAGTATTGGAGCAATCTTGGTTGGATTATGGAGAAACTTGAAAGATTCGAAGAGGCCATAGAATATTTTGACCGTGCGCTGGCTCTTGACCCCGGAGATATAAAAATCTGGTACGAGAGGGGGTTGTGTCTGAAGAAACTATCCCGTCTGGAAGAGGCTTTGAGAAGCTTCGAAGAGGCTCTCAAACTGAATCCAAAGTTCACAAAAGCGCTGTTTGAAAAGGCCGCCGTGCTGAAAATGCTGGAGCACGATGACGAGGCTCTCGATGCCCTCAACAAACTCCTCAATACGGAGCCAACGAACCATGCAGCGCTTTATCTACGCGCGGAGATCAGAATGAAAAGGAAGGAATACGAAGCCGCTCTGAAGGATATTGAAAATGCCATAAAATACGAGAAAAATGAAAAGTATCTGGAACTCAAAAAAGATGCCTGCAAAGAGATAAAAGATTACAACTGTGTCGTTGCTACAGCCAGAGAGATTTTAAACATAAATAGGAAGAATTTACAGGCATGGCGTGATTTCGCTCAGGCGTTTCTGAAACTCGGAAAGATTGAAAGCGCCATAACAGCGTATCGTGAAGCGCTGGAGATATTCCCGGATAACGATGTACTTCTTTATGAACTCAAAGATATTCTGATGAAAGAGAGGAGATTCGCCGATGTGATTGATGTATGCAAGAAGATTCTAAGCGTTAAACCCGAGGATTACAGAAACATTATGGACCTTGCAAAAGCGCTTATGAATCTCGGTAAATACGGGGAGGCAAAGGATTATCTTCTGCGCGCGCTTGATATAAACACCAACGGCGAGGCATACGAAATGCTCGGAGACTGTTATTATGCCATCGGCGATTACAAAAATGCTCTTAAATCATACAAAAACGCGCTTGATTTCCAGAGCACCGCCGAACTGCACTATAAGATCGCGAAAACACTTATAAAGATGGATAAGTACAAAGACGCTGCACGCAGCATAAGGAAAGCTCTGAAAAGCGAAAAGAATGTTAAGTATTATCTTCTGGCCGCAAAAATATACATGAAAGCGGATGATTTTGATAAAGCGAGGAAATATGCCGAGGAGGCATACAAACTTGAAGATTCTCCAAAAACGAGGCTTATACTGGCATCTGCTTTATACGAACTTGGAGAGTACTCCGATGTTATAAATATCCTCAAACCTCTGGCCAAGGAAGGACATCCAAAAGCACTCAGACTTATGGGTGAAGCCTTAGAAAAAGAGGAGCGGTATGAAGACGCTCTGAAAATCTACAAGAAAGGCGTGGAAAAGGACCCGAAAGATGTGGAGCTGTGGATGGGTATAGGTCGCGTATCCCTTAAACTGGACAGTTTAGAAGAGGCGGCGAAGGCTTATGAACGCGCGTATTTGATAGAGCCAGAAAACAGGCAGATATGCGAAAACCTTGCGTTCGTGTACGAAAAGATGGGGCGCCTAAGAGACGCTCTGACATACATAGACCGTGCTCTGGGTCTCGAGCCCAAGGACAAATATCTGTGGAACACAAAAGCGCTGCTGCTTATGAAGCTGGAGAAATTCGAAGATGCAATAAAATGCTTTGACCGTGCTTTGGAAATAGATCCCGATTTCGAGCCCGCCATTGAAGGAAAAAATGACTGCGAGAGAATTATAGAGGAGAGAAACCTGGAGAAATTCGCGCGTGAAGTACTTATTCACGAATACAAGACCGGTAAACGCGTCACCAAAAAGATCGCATTTAAGACCCTGAACATTCCACTTTCGTATATACCCAAGGTATTTGCTTACATAAAGCGCGAGGAGCCCGTGAGCATAGAAGCCTTGGACGATGAGCATAAAAAGAAATTCGAACGTGCATCGTTGAAGATTGCAAAGACACTCAATAAAATAGAGAACATAACACTTCCAGAAATCGTTGCCAACACAAAGCTGGATGTTAGAAGCGCTAAAAGATTGCTGTCTTACATAGAGCGCTGTCTTTCTGCGGGCTTTGATGGAAAGGTTACACCTGAAGACGAACGACAACTCAAAAGAGCGCTGGACATGGATCTGAAAGATATCTCAGTGCTGAACATCATGATCAATCTGGGCATCGGTGTATGCGAGGCCGTGCGCGTGCATCATCTTCTGAAGGAGCTCTCGGAAGAGGAGGGTGAATCCGAGCCTATTGAAGAAAGTGAGGAAGAGCTTTCCAGCGATGAATCGGCCTCAGAGACTTCTCCAGCGGAAAGTGATGCAGAGGTTGTGGAGGAGGAAGAAGAATCCGAGCCTGCAGAGGATGAGGAGCTGTTTCTATGAGTCACACCTATTTCTATACATACCCGCGTCCCAGATTCAGGTTTTACCCTGAAGAAATAAGAGATATCATCGTCGCGGTGGGTGCGCTGACTTTCTGTTTCTGGAACATTATTGGCGGGCTGAGGTATCCTCTTTTGATAATACCCGCGTTTATAGCAGTCATCACCGGGTTCTTTCTGCATGAAATGGCGCATAAATACATGGCTTTTCGTTTCGGCTATCCCGCGGCGTTCAGGGCATGGCACACAGGTCTGTTTTTCGCACTAATAACGAGTTTTTTTGGATTTTTATTCGCGGCTCCCGGTGCCGTGTATATTTACGGTTATCCCACCAAAAGGGATAACGGAATAATCTCCGCCGCGGGGCCCATTACCAATCTATCCGCAGGGGCTGTTATGCTGCTCGTGTGGAGTTTTTCGGGGTTTGCTATTTTCTATTATCTGGCTTATCTGAATTTTTTCTTAGCGTTTTTCAATCTCATACCCTTTGGGCCTATGGATGGTCTGAAAATAATAAGATGGAATGTCTATGTCTTCATAGCCCTATTCCTTGCTGCCATAGGAGGTCTTATTTTGCTCAGTATATCATTCTAAGGGACCCCTTCATTTCCTGTGGAACCATGGATAATTTTATGGTGTTTGACGCTTTACAGGTATATGGTGATTTCTGTGAAACAGACCGCGCTTCATGATGTGCATGTGGATATGGGCGCAAAAATGGTGGAATTTGCAGGATTTCATATGCCGTTGCAGTACAGCGGGATAATAGATGAACATCTCACGGTGAGAAAACATGTTGGCATTTTCGATGTCTCACATATGGGTGATCTCATCGTTGAGGGACCCGACGCCGAGGATTTTCTCAGTTATATTTTACCGACAGATTTTTCAAAAGTCAAAGTTTTTAAAGCCACATACACCGCGTTTGCAAATCATCGTGGTGTTCTGATAGATGATACTATAGTTACCAGGCTTGCGGAGGATAAGTTTCTAATCGTGCCGAACGCTGCTACAACGGATCTCATTTACCACTGGATTTTCTCGCTTGCCGGTGGATATAATGTTAAGGTTAGTAATGTTTCTAAGGATTTTTCCTGTCTCGCCGTTCAAGGCCCTGATGCTGAGAAAACTTTACAGGGATTATTTGACTATGATCTATCAACCGTAAAATTCTTTGAAGCGGCATATGCTAAAATAAATGATTTAAATATAAAGAAAAATTCTTTAACATCAGATTGCGCGTTAATTTCCAGAACTGGATATACTGGAGAGGACGGATTCGAAATAATAATTCCCAACGAAAATGTGAAGGATTTATGGTATAGAATCTTAGATGCGGGTAAAGAATTCGGCATAAAACCCTGCGGACTTGGTGCACGGGACACTCTGAGAATGGAGAAGGGATTTCTTTTAAGCGGGCAGGATTTCCACCCTCACCACGAACCACGCACACCTCTGGAAGCTGGTATATCATGGATTATTAACTGGGAGCATGATTTCATCGGTAAAAGCAGACTCCTTGAACTTAAAAAAGAGAAAAAATATGACCTGTTTCGTGGGATAATTTTGAAAGATAGGGGCATACCACGACATGGCGATAAGATTTACATAAACGATGAACAGGTAGGATACCTGACCAGCGGAACCATGTCCCCGGTGCTTAGAGTTGGCATCGGACTTGGGTACGTCAAACGTCCATATATCAAGGTGGGTACCGAAGTTGAAGTTGAAATAAGAAAACGACGGGTGAAAGCGGAAATCCGCAAACCGAGATTGGTTTAAATCTCATTTTTTTCAAAGTAAAATTCAAACGAGGAAAACCCCTCCAGTGGAAATAAAGGGGTCCCGGTAGTTATTCAAAAATGAATTTATAAATTCTCGGGTCGTTTGTTAGCTCTGGATGAAAAATGAGTGCGAGAAAGTTCCCCTGCTTGGCCATGGCTATCTTATCCCCTATCTTCGCCAGCACTTTACAGGGCGGAGAACAGCGCTCAATCACAGGAGCTCTGATAAAAATCGCATGATAGTTTCCTATGCCCTCAATGTGTATTTCAGATTCAAAGCTTTCCCTCTGCCTTCCGAAAAAGTTACGTCTTACCGCCATATTCATCAAACCCAGTGTTTTCACACGAGAATCGTCAACAACCTCCCGCGCCATAAGGATGGATCCGGCGCAGGTGCCCATAACACCGAGTTCATCATTTAACGCGCGCTCCAGAACAGCATCGAAAATTCCGTAACGAATCATAAGTTTTGATATGGTGGTGCTTTCACCTCCGGGAATAATAAGGAAATCCAGATCTTTTATGTCTCCCTTTCTCTTTATTTTCTGCACGGAACCTTTTATTTTGTAAAAATCCATAGCGTTTTTTACAGCGTTGATATGTTCTGATACATCTCCCTGTATGGCAAGCACACCGATGTTCATAGCCATCACCATGATGCACGCATATAAAAGAATTAATACATCGTGAAAAAATCTAAATATAATAATGTCGTTAAATATGCGGTGGCCAACAGTAATGAAGATAAGATGGTGCGTGTTCCGCGTGAGATGTATGAGGCCATAGCTGATTTAATAAAAAAGTATCCACAGTACGGCTGGAAAGGCCCGTCAGAATTTGTCCGGGACGCAATAAGGAGATATGTGGAGGAGATTATGCATAAGGAGATGCTTCTCAAACGAGCCATCAAGAAAATGCCGCAGAAGATGAAAAGAATACTTGCCGAGTTTATGGGTGAGGAGGAGGCAGAGATAGTGTATTCCGAAATTATGCGTATCGATGAAAACGATCCAAACGAATATATTAATAAGGTTATAGAAATTCTTGAGCCCAGATTGGGCAGGCATTTAGCGGAGATTCTTGCGAGGAGGCTTGTGGAGGTAGAAACTTATGAGAGTTAGCACCGGAATACCGACGCTGGATAAAATCTTGGGAGGAGGATATCTTCCGAAAAGCTTTAATTTAATCAGCGGAAGCCGGGGTGCGGGGAAAACCCTTTACACGATAAATTATCTTTTATGGAATGCAGAGCAAGGCAAGGATGTGCTTTATGTATCTCTGGAGGAATCCTGGGATAGTGTTATAAGCAATCTTCCAAACGGAATGGCAGAAAGATACGCGCAGGTTAAAAAGAAGGTGCATTACCTCGATTTTGGGAGTTTAAGACCTCTGATAGGCAGAGAGGCGCTGAATGTCAGAACCCTCACAGAGGCTATAATAAGCAGCATAAAAGTACATCAGGCGGATATAGTGGCGCTGGACGGGATAGCACCGCTGGTGCTTGTTTACGATAAGGAAAGAGATGTGAGAAGTGCCATATTTGAAATAAGTCAGAGATTGAAATCGGTGGGGGCTACAACAGTGTTTACAAGCGAGGAAACGGAGGGTAAAATAAGCCGCTATGGCGTTGAAGAATATGTGGCCGACTGTGTTGCTGTTATACATTACGACGGTGTGAAAAGAAGGTTGCAGGTACTCAAAATGAGGGGCAGTGAGTTTATAGGCGGTAAACATGGGTTCGTGATAACGAAGAAAGGAATACAGGTGTATCCACGGGTTTTACCATCGGTGGAACAAACCGTGAAAAAACCGGAGGAATTTGGAATAAAAGGCATGGACGAACTGCTGGGCGGCAAGCTTACGCCCGGCGATGTGACAATGCTTACAGGACCGCCCGGAACAGGCAAGACCGTTATCGCGTTGCTGTTCGCAGCCAAAGCTCTCACAGAAGGTAAGAAGGTGCTTTACATATCCTTTGAAAGAATGCCAAAAACTCTTATTTCAATACTGAAAAATATGGGAATAAAAATTGAACCGTCGAATATAATTTATGTCAATCCGATGGATATTGATCCTTACGAATTCATGTGGAAAGTTCACAGAAAAAGCGAAGGTGCAACGCGTGTAGTGTTTGATGGAATCAACGCTGTTTTAATGGAAAAAGAGGAATACACGCATATGATACACACGCTTTTCAATTATTTAAAAAGAAAAGGAGTATTTTCCCTCATCACATACAGCACATCGGATATAATATCTTCATATACTCTTGGAGATCCTTATCTCACACATATTTCCGACAACATTATTAATTTGAGATACGCGGAGATAGGCTCTGAGTTGAAAAAGATACTACTGATTATCAGGAGTCGCACCGGGACGCATGATAGAAGCATAATAGAGTACAGAATAGGACGTCGTGGAGTAACCATATTAGGAAAAGTGGAGGAAATGGAGGGTGTTATAAGTGGAACACCGAGACATCTGGAAATTAAAAAACGGGTTGAGAAGTTCTTCAAGTGATGAACAATGTGCATCTCGATGTTCTCTTTACTGATTCTTTTTCTCATCGTTTTTATCGTTTACATGAAAAAAAACCGTTACATATCAGTGGCATTTTTATACCTCACGGTAACATACATATTTCTTGTAGCGGGTGTGTTGTTCAAAAACACAACGGCTATAACGGTTATGCTTTTATTGCTCGCTTTTGCCACGCCGTGCTCTGCTGCAACATTCTCGTACATAATAACAAATAACAGAAAATTCAGCGGAGGATTGTTCAGCGTGTTTTTTGTATTGTGGTTATACTTTTTGTACACCCTGATAACAAATCCACCACAGATCGCGTTAACAGATTCTATGCTACATGTTATTGTCACATCGTACACAATGTTCATTATAACTTACGGATTTTTCTTACCGGCGCTTACCATAAATTTTATAGTTCTTTTAACAGCGTTTGAGACGAGGGATATCTCTACCAAATTGATTATAATATTCCATTCCATATCTATTTCAGCCTACGGCATCGCGACATACTATTTGATGATAGATCCCATAACCGCGCATGCATATTTCATTTTAACTGCGCTATTGCTAATAGAGATGGTGGTTCTGGGGGTGATGAAACGCTCCAGATAATGTACTACATCCTATTTCTATACACTCTTTATGTGAGTTATTACATATATCGTAAAGGAGGCGAGGCGCGCGGTTATCTGGCATTTGGAATTTTTTCTATTGCGGCGGCGGAATATACAGAAATCGCAGGAATGGCAAATCCGCAGGTATATCCGCTGCTTTTCAAATTCTCGCTTATAGGTTTTGTCCTTGCAATATATCTTTTTTACAGATCAGCACAGATACTGTTCACTTATGAAAAAAGAAAACTCCCCGTTATTGTTCTCCTGCTGTTTGTTGGAGTCACACTTTTCGTGCCTGTGATAAAAAGCGTTGAGGTTGTTAATGGATATATCGTTGAACATTTCACCATATATGGCCTTTTTGCGGTGATGTATTTTGTCTATTATCTTACACTTTTTATCTTTGAAAATAGAAGGCTTGCCAGAATCATAACAAACGCGGAAATAAAAAGAAAACAGCAAAGATATGCGAGTATAATAGTCGCACTCGTAATATCTGTCGTGATATGCCATGCAGTATCCATTCTTTTAAAGCTCCCGCCGCTTGATATAATTTCAGCGACTTTTTTTATAGCGCTGCTCAAATCAATGTTCAAACGCTAACATTTTAATCCTTTACGGCAATCGCCAATCATGTACAGAACACACACAACAAAGGAAGCATCGCAGTTAAACAATGAAGAGGTAAAAGTATGTGGATGGGTGCATGATATAAGGGTGCTTGGAAGAATAGCGTTCATAATCCTGAGGGATAGATACGGTTTTGCGCAGATAACGCTTATAAAAAGTCATATTGGCAAGGAAAAATACAAAGAATACACCAAAATACCCCGCGAGAGCGTCATCTGCGTCAAAGGTAAGGTGCAGCAGACCGAACAGGCCAAACTTGGGTTTGAAATACTCCCCGAAGAAATAAATATTTTGAACAGGGCTGAGAGCCCGCTACCGCTTGGCGTTGCCGATAAGGTGGATGCGGAAATAGATACGCGCATAGAAAACAGGTTCATCGATCTAAGAAAGCCGGAGGTTATGGCCATATTCAAAATCAGACACACAATTCTCCAGGGAATAAGAGAAACTCTTTTAAATCACAATTTTCTGGAGGTACACACACCCAAAATCGTGGCTACGGCAACGGAGGG
>WAOZ01000123.1 GCA_015520975.1 DHVE2 group archaeon
GGTTATAGGAACCCACTGGTGGTTCCTATGTGAATACTTGCTCCAGTAAAGCGGTATTCTCGCTCTCTTTAACACCTTCACCCCTATCTTTACTATCCTGTAAATGTCTAATTTCCTGCTCATCTTTTATTAATCTCCACTATTTTATTTTTCTCTAGGATTGCAACTTACCCGCAACATAAAAAAATTTATGAGCAATTAGTTAGAGCAAATCTTCGAATTCTTCGATAAGTTCTGGATATTTTTGCTGTACTGCTTCAAGTATTGCCATAACCGATATGTCTTTCATCTCCACCTCTGAAATAACTTCCATAAGTTTGTTCAGAGTATCATCATCGAGAGATGCTAGTTTCTCCTTAACATACCAGTTTCTCAGATGTTTTCTGCCCCATTTTTCGTGAACTTTCTTTTCGTATTCTTTTAAGCACTCTTTTGTTGGATTTTCGATGCATTTTGCAGCAATTTCACCAGCGTATTTACCAGAACGGGCCGCATTTGCGATGCCCCCGCCAGTTATTGGGTCTATGAGTCTTGCAGCATCCCCAACAAGCATTATTCCATCGTCCACAAGGTGCTTGGGTACGGGACAGGTGGAAACGGCGCCTGTAACTATCTGCACAATGCCTCCTTTTTTCAGTTCTGGATGATTTTCTATGAACCTATCCAGATATTTTTTAGCCTCCCCTGTGTCTTTTATTTTATTTAAGGCCACACCTATCCCAACATTCGCCTCCCCCTTTCCTTTTGGAAAAATCCACAGATATCCGCCTGGTGCACAGGAGCCTATGTAAAAATGAGTGAATTTCTCATCTATGTCGATGTTTGTCATACGGTATTGTATGCATGTAACGATATCTCTTTCCCGAAGTACGGTGTTCAACCCCGCCCATCTTGCTACTTGAGATTCAAAACCGTCAGCGGCTATTACTATTTTTGCTCTAACTTCCACGAGTTCACCGAAACGACGGATTATCGCACCCGCAACCTTTCCATTTTCTTTTATTATTTCAATGGCAGGGCTTTTGAGCCAGATTTCAGCACCTTCCTTTGCGGCGAGTGCAGCCAGATATTTATCAAAATACTCCCTGTTAAGCACAAATCCCACTTCGTTTCCTGCCTGCTCTGCGGATAATGTCACCACGCTCTTTTCGTCAGGGGAGTATATTTTAGCGCCGTCGATCTCTGCGTCAATCCATTTTTTCTGAATATCTATTTCTACCTCTTTTAACCATGCTCGAGATATTCCCTCCGCACAGCGAACAGGAACGCCTATCTCAGGTCTTTTCTCAATTAAAAGTACCTTCAATCCATTTCGGGCAGCATATCTTGCGGCCATTGAGCCTCCAGGTCCCGCACCGATTACCAGCACATCATATTCATATCTTTTCATTTTGACCACCAGTCCGCTTCAATGGCACCCACAGGGCAAACTCTTATACAGAAACCACATTTTATGCATTTATCCTCGTTTATAATCACGCGGGTCTCGTCAAGGAATATGCAGTTCACAGGGCATGTACCCACGCAGGCGCCACAGTAATTGCACAGAGCATTATTTACCTTCATCATTTACGAACCCTCCACGCCTACAACCGCACCGTGTTTTTTCCTGTATTCGTCGAGAGATACAGAGAACTTTCTCTCCACAATCGTTCTGTACACAGGCCCTGTATTATATGCGCAGAACGGGATTATTTTCAGGTCTGGGGTGACATAATGTATAACGCAGCGAATTGTGCGATTTATGTCGTAATTGTAAGCGTCTTGGAAATGCATGGTTCCTATGAACATGGAATCCCAGTGCAGCTTTCCAAGCGCATCTTTTGTTCCCTGCTCGAACACGCTCACGATCTCCTTAAGTTTGAAATTCGTTGGGGCATACTTTTTATCAAAATGCTTCTTGAGTATTTTATAGAGCGATAGCACGCTTCTTATTTTACCCTTCTTGGCAAATTCCTCATTGAACACTCTCGGAATGAGCTCTTCAAGTATGCCTGCCACATCTATGAATCTGGTGATAGGTATGTTTTTGTCCTTTTCGTAATCGTGGAATATGTATGTAGCCGCACCGCATGCTGGATGCGTGGTGAACGCGGGCTTTGGTTCTTTGAAAATCTGAGATGCGAGTTCAGCGAACAGCGCAGCTACTGGAATCGGGAAGAAGTCCTGTTTTTCTA
>WAOZ01000124.1 GCA_015520975.1 DHVE2 group archaeon
CGTGGTAACATTATCTATGAACATAGAAACAACAGCTGTGAGGAGAGATAAATAAACGAACATCACCCAGATTTTTCCCTTTGCCAGTTTCAGCGTTTTTACTCCCAGATACTTGAAGAATCCCGTCTTAGCCAACTCCCCCACGAAGGTCATCATCCCGAAAAGGAGGATTATTACTTCCCAATCCACATACCCCAACATCTCCTCAAAATTCATAAAATGAAGTATGTATCCAGCGGCCACCATAGTTATAACTCCGATTAATGCTGCAGTGGTTCTATCAAATTTACCGCTGAATATTAACCCATACGCCAATATAAATATACCAAGAGTGACTATTTGCGTAATGTCCGTATGCTCCACCTCTTATCCTTATATTTAGGTACCAAAATCACTGGTACGGGGGAGTGGGTAACCACATAGAGAGTAGCGTGTCCTATCTCGTACCCAAACATGGACTTTCTTCCCATTCCCATTATGACTATATCCCACTGGATATTTCATGGAGTATCTCATTCAGATCCTTGCGTATGATTTTGCCCTTTATCTTTACTCCCCAGTGATCCGCTTTCCACTCTAAATTCTTTATTACCCTTTTACCATTTTCCTCATCATTGGTGGGAGAAAAATATACGGCTTCAATTTCAACGTTATACGAAGAAGAGAACAAAATCGCGAAATTTTCGGCCATTTTAGTCTTCATGGTTCCATCGGTAAGCAATACGGCCCTTTTGATGGGAAGTTTTGTCACTTCATCGGCAACTGTTAAGACAGGTATTCTGCTCCTTTTCAGAACATTTCTCACGGTAGAGCCAAGGCGGTGAGCAGATGCCGTATGCTTCCTGCTGTACACCCTCATGGCAATAAGAGCAATATCGTGTGCCTTCGCGTATCTCACTATTTCACGAGATGGTAACCCTTCTAAAAGTGCAATTTTAACATCATGAATTCCAAAATTTTTGAGCTTTTCTTCAGCCTCATAAATTGCCTCTTCTGCGGCTTTTTTCATCTCATCGTAGAGAAGAGTCGTCATTTGAACTCCTCTTTCATAAGTGTTCACGATACTCACCACGTGAAACTCCGCAAACGGAAACGCTCGAGCAACATAAGAAATGACATGGTCTTCGAGCCCGTAGCCGTCGGTGGGTATGAGAATGCGTTTTATCATTGGGGAGGAACATGGAGGTAAAGTATTTCAAATTTTTTAGGAATACCTAAAGCACATCTCCAATTTTCAATTTCTCAAAATTTTCCCGCAATCTTTCCAATGCAAGGTTCAAGTCCCTAGTTCTTGTCAGAAATACCCTTTTATTCGTTTTTTCTTTTATTCGCACGAAATTCGGGCCCATCCGATACGCCGCTAAGACATCAACATCCACTAAATGTGCAATGACGGCTTTGAACTTATTCACGTCTCCGTGCTCCGCCTCTTCCATATCAGCAGCTTTGTTCTCCCTTTTTTCCACCAGTTTTATCCCATTTTCATCGATTTCGTAAATCAGGAAGAATTTAGAATCGCCGTAATGATCTTCCGTGAGATGCTCATCGTCTTCCATTCCGAATGCCACACGCATGCAATCACCTTTAGGCATGCCTAAAACAAAGAACTATATCAAATTTACTCACGAACTCGCTATTCGCTTTGGAGAATGAGCATGGTGAATGCGCTTCCAATGGAGATAAGGAAATAGGAATAAAGTAAAAGTGGTAGTTTTGAGTAATATGTTGTAACGTCGGAATAACCCATCATGTATGCGGGAGCGATGATTAGAAGCCCTAAAACGAATATCAATAGAATTACATCCCTCTTGTATTCCGATTTTATTTCCGATAATTTCAGCACAAAATTGAGAAAAGCATATATTAAAGCGGATGTTAAGAGTATTGAAAGAACGATGTATCCCAGCAAATCTTTCCCGACTTCTATGGGGATGGGAATCGTGAGCATATTCAAAAAGAAAGCAATTATGAAGAGAAAAAGCCCTAAGAAAAACACATGAGTGCGTTCGCTTCTCAAATCCTCATCTGAATAATATCGAGTCACATGCTCGCGAAGTTTCAAAAGTATGTATCCATGGATGTAAATGGTACCCATGAGAAGCGCGGAAGACACTAATTCTCCAATGCCCATATCCACCAGGCTTATGAAGTAAAGGATCCAAAGAAAAGTATACCAGAGAAAAACCGCAAAATAGCCCATGAATTTTCGAAAATGATAGAGAAGAGGGGAAATTATCAAAAATGGAATGAAAGGGAGTACTTCGGGCGAGATGATGTATGAGATTATAACGAGAACCCAAAATAAGAGATATGAATAAACAACCCTCTTCTTTCCCAATTGCTGCTCCCCTGACATCAAAATGAGTAATCCATTTTAGTTGATAAATTTGCTCCCGTATGTAACTTTTTTATACTCAAACCCAATTACGCCTTTGCTCACGGCCGGCTATTGCATGCTCCGGTGGTGTAGCCCGGCCAAGCATTAGGGGCTCTCAACCCCTCGACCCGGGTTCAAATCCCGGCCGGAGCACTAAGCCCCTTTCTTAGAAAGAAAGGTGCTTTACCCCCAAAGAAATAAGGAGTTTTGTTTTGAAAGAAAAGTGTCATAGCCCCCCTGAAAGGTGGCATGCTCGCATCTTCTGATGCTCGTCCATCTCAAAAGAAATTTGCGATGCCCATTTAACCGCAGATTTTACTTAAAAAGAAAGGGAAGAGAGTGGAG
>WAOZ01000125.1 GCA_015520975.1 DHVE2 group archaeon
TAGGGGATGTGTTTGGCACGGTCTGGGGATACATAAATCTTGGAAGCATTTATACAGAGATGATGGAATATGATAAAGCGAGGGAGTATTATGAGAGAGCTATGAACATATCGCAAAAAGAAGGATACATCAAAGAGGTTATTTACATTTACTTATCTCTGGCAGAGCTTTACAGGGAAATTGGCGATTACGATAAAACCAAGATGTACATAGATAAGGCGCACGAATTTATGAGCAATACTGAATTCACAAGTTTAAAACTCGATTACAACGAAACGTATGCGGAGTATCTTCTTGCCATAGGCAAATATAACGAAGCTGAGAAATATGCTGAGGAAGGTCTGGAGATGGCTACGGAGATGAACAGCAATTCCTATATTATGTCATTTAAATCTCTGTTGGCCAGAATAAAATGTGCTAAAGGTGAATATGTTCAGGCGATCACATTCTTCAGCGATTTGATATCTCATTATTCAAAACTGAACTACAAGAGGTATCTTGCATCTGTGTATTACGATTATGGTGTTTGCCTAGTGGATTATGATAAATCATCAGCATTAGAGAAACTTAAACTCTCTGAAAAACTTTATCGCGAGATGAAATTACAGAAACAGGCAGAAAAAGTTAGAAAGAAAATCAATGAGATACTATCCTGAACCCTCTTTCGTCCACGAGAAGCGGATAGTAATCTGTGGAATGCTTGACACCTCTCATTTTTATTATGGATATATAGCGTCCGAGCGTTCTGCCCACTCGTTCCATGGAGAGATGTATGATTCCATCTGCAAGGAACCCTTCGACATCATAACTGCCGAATTTCATAGAGTTGTATGATGTCTCTGAAATAACAAATGTCGTTGCGCCCACTTCGCGCATACTTTCAAACAGGAAAAAGAGCTGGTTACGCGGGTTAACCATATCTGCTATTGCATAAAGCGCGTTTAAAGAATCAAGAATCAATATGTCCACAGTTTTATCGCGAGCGTACTCTTTTATGGGCGTCTCAATAGCCTTGACCCAATCAACATCTCCGTAATTTCCTGATTCTTTGACCATTTTTCTCACAAGACCCCAGTCGAACACATTAAATTCGCAATTCGAAGGCAACTTTTCTATGTCCATGTTCAAACTTTTCATCTGATTAAGAAGGCTATCTCTGCTCTGCTCCAGCGATACATAAATGACATTTCCTCTCTTTTTTGATTCCAGGTATCGGTACGCGATGTAGAAGCTTAGTGTGGATTTCATACTACCCGTTGGACCGGATATCAGCACCACATGCTTTTTCGGAATGCCGCCTTTGATTTTTTCATCAAGTCCTTCCACATAGGTTTTCAAATACTCCATTTTTTATCACCCCGCAGAGTTTTCAATAAATCCCATCAGATCATCATACATTTCGTTTGCTATTCTCTCTCCCGCAAACTTCTCAATGGATTTTTTCAGTTCCCCGAGCAGTGTAATGTATTCTTCCTTACTTAATCTTTTTCCTTCAAAACCAAGCTTTTTCTTGTGGATGTCGAGTATTGTGCGACTCAGCCCATCCACAAGTCTCTCAAGTTTTTTCTCAAGTACAGCCTCAATATTACAATCAGAACACATCGAATGAATGTAATGTCTTACGAAGATATAAAAATTTTGGAAAATTGCGGATCTGGAGAAGAATATAAATAAACGGCATCCATATACATTCGAGGTGAGTTTTCTATGAAAATCCGCATAAACAATGAGGAGAAGGACCTGAGAGCGGTGTGGTTTGAGGATGGCATGGTGAAATTGATCGACCAGCGAAAACTGCCCCATAAAATAGATATATTTGAGGCCGGAAATTATGAAGAGGTGGCATATGCAATAAAGGATATGGTTGTTCGTGGCGCACCTGCAATCGGCATAACAGCCGCGTACGGGATGGCGCAGGCATGGTTGCAGAAGCAGGACATCCAGAAAGTTTACGAAACTCTTAAGAATACAAGACCCACCGCACACGACCTGTTTTATGCACTCAATCTAATGAAAAAATCCATAGAAAACGGGGAGGATGCCGTGAAGGTTGCGGAATCGTATGCGAATGATATAATTTCCAGATGTGAGCGCATCGGAGATCATGGCGAGAAACTCATCAAAGACGGTTTCAGAATTCTAACGCACTGCAACGCCGGGGCTCTGGCGGTTGGAGACTGGGGCACAGCGACTGCGCCAATTCGCAAAGCGCATCGCAACGGTAAAAAAATATTCGTATGGGTTGATGAAACGCGGCCCAGACTGCAGGGTGCACGTTTGACAGCATGGGAGATGCTCCAGGAAGGTATAGATCACGCCATCATTGCTGATAACGCAGCAGGACATTTCATGCAGCGTGGAGAAGTTGATATGGTTATTGTGGGTGCGGACAGAATAGCCAGAAACGGAGATGTGGCCAATAAAATAGGAACATACGAGAAAGCGGTTCTTGCCAAAGAAAACGGCATACCGTTTTATGTCGCCGCGCCTGTGAGCACCTTCGATTTTTCCATAGAGAGCGGTGCGGATATACCCATTGAAGAGCGCTCTGAAAATGAGGTTCTTTTCTGCAGAGAGTGCCGCATAGCACCGGAAGGCAGTGCTGCCAGAAATCCGGCATTCGATGTAACACCTGCGCGATACATCACTGGCATAATAACCGAGATGGGTATATTCAAGCCCGAAGAGATAAAAAATGTGAAATTTTAACTCAATTGCTGTATAATTTTCTCGAGTATTTTTTTGTATTTCTCCACTTTTTCACGAAGCGTATCTTCGTTCTTAGCTTCCGCGTATATTCTGTAAATCGGCTCGGTTCCCGACGGTCTTATGAGAACCCACCAGTCTTCGCCCATCACTTTTACGCCGTCCATGGTGGATATGTTCTCGTTTTCAAGTGCCCTGCGTATGTTTTCCAGCACAATCTCTTTTATGGAATTATCACAGGGTACGCTTATTTTCGTCTGATAGTAAACGGGCAGAGAATCAATCAATTCGCTGAGGGTTTTTCCAGTTTTTGCCATGATTTCAAGAATTTTGGCGACGCTCATACCTCCGTCTCTGCAGTACTGATGCTCTGGGAATATCAGCCCACCGTTCTCTTCACCGCCGAATACCGCATTAATTTCTATCATCTTTCGCGCAACTATCGGAGCGCCTACGGGTGTGTAAATAACCTTTCCACCCTGCGCCTTCACGACCTCTTCAACTGCCAGAGATGAACTAACCGGGGTCACAACGATGCCTTTTCTTTCCTTCACGATTTCTCTGGCGACGAGCGCCAGTGTTTTATCCCCGTACAGAAACCTGCCGTTTTCGTCGATGAAAATCGCTCTATCTGCATCGCCATCATGCGCTATGCCCAGATCCGCATCGCAATCGCGTACAAGCGCCATCAAATCCCTTAGATTTTCAGGCTTTGGCTCACTCTCGTGGCCGGGGAAGGTGCCATCTGGCTGGCAGTTAAGGGAAATCACCCTCACACCTAATTTTGACAGGAGATATGGTGTCGTGTAGCACGCTGCACCATTCGCGCAATCTAAAGCCACCGTGTATTTTTTGGATTTTATCAAATTCGCATCAACCTTTGAAATAATGGCATTCACATACTCTTCCAAGGCATCGTCATAATTTACTGTTCCCACATCATTCCACGGAACGGTTCTGAATTTTTCGGAGAAGAATATTGATTCTATGGCGCACTCTTTATCTCTGCTGAGTTCGGTGCCGTCGGAGTCTATGCATTTTACTCCGTTGAATTCGGGTGGATTGTGAGATGCGGTTATCGCAATTCCGAAATCTGCATGATTTTTCGTGTAATACTGTATTGCCGGTGTCGGCGCTACAGAGATGTCAATTACATCCACACCTGTGGATAACAGCCCGGATATGACCGCGTTTTTGACCAGATCCCCGCTTATTCTTGTGTCCGATCCGACAGCCACTTTCGATTTTTTGGGTAGATAGGAACCGATGGCCATGCCCAGTTTCACAAGAAACGGAGGTGTGAAATCTGCACCTATTTTCCCCCTGACTCCGTTCGTCCCAAAGAGCCTCATATCACGGTATCGTATGGTTTTATTAAAAGAATTTGCATGGTGGTATCTATGAGCCTGCTTCTTTATAATGGAAAATTTTATGGAACCGACGATGCCGAATGGATTCTGATAAGGAATGGTGTTATAGCTGACATTGGAAAAGGTGCTTTACCCGATGCGACGAGAAAAATAAATCTGGACGGTATGTTCGTTTACCCCGGTTTCTGCGATTCGCATACGCATCTTTCCAATATCGCGCTCATGCAGAGCAACCTTGATTTGAGCCGCAAAACAAAGGATGAGATATTTGAGATGATAAAAAATGAAAGTCGTAAGAAAAAAATTGTAATTGGAAGAGGCTGGGATGAAAGCAACTGGAAAGATGCAAAGTATATTACGGCGGATGAGATAGACTCTGTATGTGCAGATATCCCGGTAGTGCTAGTAAGAGAGTGCGGACATCTGGCCACGCTTAATACCGCAGCAATGAAAAAATTCGGGATTGTTAGAGAAAATGGGCTGATTTTTGAGGACGAAGTTGGTTATGTTCTGAAAAATGTGGAGAGAAATCTGGATATTATGGCAGCTATTGACTACGCGCTTTCCCGTGGCATCACGGCAATTCATGATTTTGCAAACACCGTGATTATGAGAAAATACTTTGAACTCTGGCGGAAAAATCAGCTTAAAATAAGGGTGATGCTGAATTTTTACAGATCCGGTTATCATGCTGTAAGAAAACTGGGTTTGGTTACAGGATTCGGCGATGAGTTTTTTAAAATCGGGGGTTTGAAACTCTTTGCAGACGGCTCAATAGGCGCCGGAACAGCCGCCACCACATACAGAGACGGTAAAACAGTGTCGCCGTTGATGAGTCTCAGGCAGTTGAGAGCGTATGTTACCAATGCCAATTCCAGAGGTATTAAAGTGCTAACACATGCCATAGGTGATCTGGCTATAGAAACTGTTTTGCGAGCGTACGAGAATACATCGGGCAACAGAATCGAGCATTTTGAGCTTGCCACCGATGAACATATAGAACGTATCGGAGAGAGTCTTGTATGTATGCAACCCAATTTTCTGAAATGGGCTGCTCGGGGAGGGCTTTATGAGAAGATGCTCGGCGAGCGCTGGTTACCTCTGAACAACGCCTACAGAAAAATACTCGATGCTGGACACAAACTTCTGTTCGGGTCGGATGGTATGCCTTTATCTCCGCTTTTCGGGATACATTACGCTGTGAATTCACCTTACGAAGCTCAGCGTATAAGCGTGGATGAGGCGTTGGATGCATACACCCGCGGAGCATCTCACATCTCATCCCGCCTCGGAAAAATCAAAAAAGGTTTCCTTGCAGATTTGGTTGTGCTTGATAGAGATTTAAAAGACAGGGCGCATATTATAGACGCTAAAGTTGTTTATACGATTATTAACGGCGCTATTTTATATTCAAATATTTCTTTATAATTTCAAGCATCTTCTCTGGCGGAAAAGGTTTTTCCAGCACGACAATCGCACCCGCTTCAATAATCTCTTTAACGCATCCGTCATGGTATGCAGTGGCACCTATGATTATAGCGTTCTTGTCGATTTCTTTTATTCGTTTAGTAGCCTCAACTCCGTTCATAACGGGCATACGTATGTCCATTATCACAATATCCGGCTGTTTTTCTATGTAAATATCGATGGCTTCTTGGCCGTTATGTGCCTCAAAAACTTCAAATCCTGCGCTTTCAAAAAATAGGGTATACAATGTGCGCAAATCCTCGTTATCGTCCACAATTAGGATTTTTGTCCCCACGAATAAAAAGCATGTTGATTAATCTATTTAAACTTTGCTTCATTTTTTTCCAAAGAGTATTTTTCAGGAGTGATAATCATAAAAACTTTAAATGGTTCAGAAAAACTTAATCTCTTTCCAGAAGTATGTTGATGAAGTGGGTCAGATGCTGGGCCAGGGCTGGATTATCCGTATAGCCGCAGGCGTTGAGCTCCGGTGCAGCAAGAAGTGCTTTCTTGTTATCACATACAATATCCGTGGCAATCAGCCCCCTTTTTCGATGAACCTCGACACCGTCGGGAACTCTTTGATTGGGCAGTGTCACAACGATTATTCTCACACCTCTTTTGAGAGCTCTCTCGATATTCTTGCTCAGATTTTTCCTTATTTCTGCCATTTTTGGTGTTGATATTATAAGCTCATTTTCCGCGAAATCAATCATCTCGGCTATTTTTTTCATAACGCGCTCTTTCCCGTATATAGTGAACACAAGCTGCGGTTCGCCCCTCTCCATGAGAAATTCCCCTATGAATTCAAGCTTATCGAAGAGCTCGTTGATCTCGTCAACTATGCGCTTTCTTAAAATTTTCAAATCTTCGGGCTTGTACATTTTCGGTCTTCCGCTTGATGATATTACGAAACCTTTTTTTTCCAAGTTTTCCAGAACCTTATATGCCGATGTGCGCGGAATTTTCGCGGTTTCAGCTACGACCTCTGCCGAACCCACGCCCAGCAAAATAAGGGCTAAAAATGCGCGAATCTCGTATGTTGACAAACCAAGCTTTTGGAGAGTCTGAGATAAATTTTTGTATTCTTCCATTGCATCGTCGAAGTTCATAAATTCTCCATGGCTAAACATATATTTGTGTTCTTCTATAACCCGGATATGTTTCACCACATGCATTTCAGAACGATCTCCCATGCTACGGAAGATCTTGCCAAGGTTGAGAAGGCATTTGAATTCATTACAGGTAGAAATGATTTCAGCATAACAAAAGCCACGGGTTACCACGGAAATGAGATAATAATACTGGAACTCGAAATTAGCGGGAAAAGAGAAATCCGGGAGTTCTGGAGGCGTATGAAAATGTACGGAATAACGGAAGAGATAGTAGCTATACTTCCCGAAATAGTGGATGATGAAGGGAATTTATATGTACGATTCGACAAACAGGAGGCCTATCTTGGTAATGTGGCTCTCGCATATCACGGGGATGTAATCGCGATGAAAGGCAAAATAGAAAGCTATCCTGCAAAAAAAGATAAGGCAATGGAGAATTTCATAAACTTCATCAACTCTCTTTGATATCCACCACAGTTACCACGAAATAGAGTGTTTTTCCAGCTACTTCCTGATTGTAGTTTATTCTGAACCCTGTGCTGTTGGTGTAGTCGATGATACCACCGTCGGGAAGAAGTATCGGGGTCTTTTCAATAATGTACCTTATTTTTATCATTCCGTTGGATATGCTTAGCACCTTGACTTTGAAATCTGGCGAAGATGTGAACGGTATATAGGTCTCTCCTGCCCTTGCATCGTGCATAACGGTTACCACATCCGCGATGGGATTAACATATAGTACCGTGGAAAGCCAGCCATAGTATCTGTCTCTGTAAACGCTGTTATCCAGAGGGCTCTGTGCCCCGTATCTTTTCTGGAATTGCTCAAGAGTGAGGTTTTCTATTACGGGTATCTCTCTTTCGTATGAATAGTTTTTAACTTTGCTCCAGTAAAATTTGTAGCCCTCATCTGGCGGCACGATAATCGTCTTTGTTTCACCTTTTTTCATACCGATTACTCCTTTTTCAAAACCCTCGATCATTGTATGATCCCCGACAGTGAAGTTGAGCAGGAAGAAATGGGGACTCCATTTATAACTCACGGTTTTTGGATATGTGATATTGTCCTTTGCCACCTTTTCAATATTCGTATCGAAGATTCTTCTCTCTCCCCCATAATAAATGTAGCCGTAATACCAGACGGATACCTTGTCCCCCTCCTTCACTACGGGAACAGGCTTTGTTGCCAGTGCGTTTGTATTCCACCAGTAAATACCAATCCCCGCTACAAGCATCGCAGCTATTACGGCAATGGCCAGCGTAGAAGTTTTCATAAGCCGCTTAATGCTCATTTATGATATATAACTTACGCCTGATTATGGGTAAAAAATAAAATAGAAAATTGTAATACCTCGAAGAGCGGGGGTTGCCGAGCCAGGTCAAAGGCGGGAGACTCAAGATCTCCTCCCGTAGGGGTTCGAGGGTTCGAATCCCTCCCCCCGCATAGCTTTGCCATCTTTGCTAAATGTTTTTTTGTTCGTGTGTATGTGTTTCAAAAATTTTAGCATCTTTTAAACTGTGTGTTCTTAATCAGAACCAAATTCGCTGTTTAGTAATTAAATTTTGAATATGGATTAGGTATGTTATGATGTAGCAAACATTTATATATGACCATTCTAATGACGAACTCAGTGGGTGGTAACAATGGTTCGGAAATCGAAACTACTCGTGCTGATGATTGGATTGATGATTGCAGTGAATGTTTATTTTATATATTACGGCAATGTGAACAATTCATCAGCGAATGAACACGAAACAACGAGGGCGCCTTACAAATGGACGGTAATAGTCTATCTTGACGGAGATAATTCTCTCGGTTCCACTTACAGCAGTGCTGATTTGGCAGAGATACAGTCAGTGACCCCACCGGTGGGTGTGGCTACAATAGTTTTCTACGATGATCCTGCGACTGGAGGCGGTGATTCGGCGCTGTATGTGGGTGTGGATGGAAATTCAGTGACTCAGGTTACTACAGGTCTGCCCTCATGGTGGCCAGCGGATAATGAGTTGGATATGGGCGATGTGAACACGCTTATAAACTGCATAGAATGGGCTATGACTAATTATCCTGCCGAACATTACTGGCTTGATATGTGGGACCATGGTGGGTCTCTGTACGGTTGCTGCTGGGATGATACATCCAGCACCAATATAGACCTCAAAGACCTTGTGGATGCGCTATGGCAGGTACACAACGATACCGGCGACTGGATCGATGTGATAAGCCATGATGAATGTCTGATGGCGGAGAACGGTGTAAATTACAATCAGATGCTATTTACCAATTACACTGTTTCATCGGAGGATTCCATAGGTGGTGACGGATTTGAGTATCAGAATGTGCTTCCGCATATCTACGATAATGTCTCTGCTGGTGGAGATATATCCCCTGAAGATTTCGCACTTGCAATATGTTATGAATACTATGCATACTATGGGACTTCAGGTTCATACACGACTCTATCTGCTATAAACAACACTCTCTACGAATACTACATGGTTGAGGCACTTAATGCCTTTGGGCAAAAACTCATGCATAAAGCGGGGACCCTCAATACACAGATCACAACGGCAAGGGACAATGCAGCTACATGGCAGGCCACAGCAGGTTATGATTTTGACAGAGACATGGTTGACTTCTGCTATCAGATACAGTCCCAGATACCGGCAACTACGGACGCGGAAATATACAATAGTGCCTCTCGCCTCATAAATATATCCGATCCAGATGCGGACGGTGCAGGGGTTATAATGATGCACAACCAGAACCCCGGGGAATATGGCATAAAAGCCTATGTGGAGAACGGTGCAAGTTACAGAACGGACTATGATAAATCCTTTATAGCCAAAGAAACAAACTGGGATGATTTCGTTAAGGCTATGCTTGCTTCTACAGATTATCCTGATGAGGAACCGATTATAGAGATGCTGAGTCCTGTGAATGGTACAAAAATATACACTATCGCAGATATAAACAATATCAACTCCACAACAGTTTATGGTGTCGTAAATATTTCAGGTACAGCAAGCGATCCGGATGGGACCGTGCAGAGAATTGAAATATGCATTGATAGAGAGTGGTGGAATACGACAGCAGTTACTTTACTCCCTGATGGAACATGGTACTATAACTGGGATACTTCCAAGGTATCCGAGGGATGGCATCATATTATGGTTCGTGCCTATGACGGTCAGGATTGGTCAGAGTATTATGAACACGCATGGCTTTATGTGGTTCACAACACACCGCCGACGGTGGATATAAGTGCGCCGTTGCAGGGAGCGATAGTGAGCGGCACATACAACATCCAGTGGAACGCGACGGATCTGGAGGACGGCACGGCGCTGAGCATAGACATATATTACAGCACGGACAACGCAACCTGGATACCGATAGTGAGTGGCACGAGCAACACGGGCAGTTATCCGTGGGACAGCACCACGGTATCCGATGGGCAGTACTACATAAAGGTGGTGGCAACAGATTCGCAGGGAGCGCAAGGCTACGACATCACGGGACCGTTCT